>JAFGUR010000029.1 GCA_016938425.1 Fusobacteriaceae bacterium | reverse complement strand
TTAAAAGCCTAAGTCTCATTATAACCAATAAAAATCTTATTTTTATTATTTTTTAACTATATACATATATTTTTTTTAGTTTTGCAATTAACTAAATTTATTTAATCTATATAAATTATATAGTAAAAAGGAATTAAATGCAATATAAAAAATTCCATAAAAAAATGGACTATTTCTTAATAATAAAAGACATTTTATAATTAAAATGTCTTTTATTATTTATTAAAACATAAATGAAAATGCTAAAGATATTCTATTTGAAGTCAATTCATAATAACCTACTGTTGTTGTCGTTCCACTTGTTGAACTTTCTGCAACCGAAGATACTTCATTTACGGCATACATAGCTTCTATTTCAACATTTCCTATATCCATTCCTAATCCTGCTGCATAATATAATCCATTTTTTATATTTACAGCCTTCGTATTTCCAAAACTAAAAAATTCTTTAGTTTCATCAGTGGGAATATTAAACGAAAAACCTAAATTTGTTTTTAAATATATTGGTCCCTTAAAAAAGTTTCTTTTTACAGATAAATATAAAGGAATCGCATAAACATTATCATAATCTTTTACACTTGTCTCCATGACACCTAATTTTTGAACACCTGTTCCCATTGCCACTTCGTATGTTTCATTTACCCTATATACCCCTTCAAATAAAGCTTCATATGTATTTTCCATATCACTATAGTGCTTTTTACCTACATTATCTCTAATTTCTCCATCAATTCCACCAACAAATTTAAGTCTTACAAATTTATCTTTTTCTTCTGAATCATCTTTTACTGTTTCTTCAATTACTACTTCATTTGTAGCAGTATTCTCATCACTTATTACTACATCATCAGATTTTATTACACTAACATCATTAATTTCTTCTGCAAATATATTAATTCCAAGCAAAATCATAATAACTAAAAATATTTTTTTCATAATCTCTCCTTATAATTTTAATATCTTTAGTCATTATAATATATTTTACTTAGATTTTCAACTGATTTTTTAATCTTCTTTTAACTCTCTTCTACCTTCTATAGACTTTATTAATGTAGCCATATCAGAGTATTCTAAATTACCTCCCATAGGTATTCCACTAGCAATTCTAGAGATTTTAATATCAAAATTTTTTAATAATCTTGTTAAGTACATAGAAGTAGTTTCCCCCTCTAAATCTGGGTTTAAAGCCATTATTACTTCATTAACATTATTTTTCGCTACTCTTTCAACTAAAGTTTGTATATTTAATTGTTCTAATGTTTTTCCATTTAATGGTGCAATTTTACCGTGTAAGACATGGTAAAGCCCTCTATACATTTTAGCTCTTTCTAGTGCAATTATATCTTTGCTATCTTCTACCACACAAATTACACTTCTATCTCTTTCATCATCTTTACATATATCACAGATTTCTTCTTCACTAAAATTTCCACATACAATACATTTTTTTACTTTTTCTTTAACTTCAATCAATGCTTTTGCAAATCTTTCTACTTCTTCTTTTTCCATTTCCAAAATTGCAAATGCTAATCTTTGTGCAGTTTTTCTTCCAATTGATGGTAATTTATTAAATTCCTCTGTTAATAACTCTATTGACTTTGTTGCCATTTTTCACCTCTATATTAAATATTATATAGTATAACGTTTAATTTTTTATTAAGCAACTAATTAATTTTTTCAATACTCAATATAATAGGATTAATTTTTTCAGAATACTTATTTAAACAAATATAATTTTCTGTTGAATAAAAAAAACCACCTATCACTAGGTGGTTAAAACATTATTTTTTTATAACTTCAACTTTGATTGTATTAGTTGTTCCAACTGCTGAATTAATTCCAGCTGTTAATACTACTACATCTCCATCTTGAATAAATTCTTGTTTAGCAGCAACATCTAATGCTACTTTAAAGAATGCTTCAGCTTCAGTAACTTCTTTAACTACTACAGGATAAACTCCTCTAGATAACATTAATTGGTTAGCTGTAATTTCATTTGTTGTTAAAGCAATAATTTTAGCTGTTGGGAATGATTTTCTTATGTTTCTAGCTGTTGATCCACTTTCAGTTAAAACAATAATTGCTTTAGCATTTAAGTTTTCTGCAGCTTCTACAGCACCTCTAGCGATTGCTTCAGTAACTGTCATTTCATTTTCATAGCTAATTGCTCCATATTTATCTAATTCTTTATCTGTTCTTTCACAGATTTTAGCCATTGTTTGAACAGCTATTTCAGGATATTT
>JAFGUR010000280.1 GCA_016938425.1 Fusobacteriaceae bacterium | reverse complement strand
CAACTGTTTTATTAATTGATATTGCAAATGAAATAAATAATAATATCTCTGAAATGAGAAAATTATTAAAAAGTTATTCTAAGGGTCAACGAACTAAAGAAAAAAGAAATATTGAAAATATTAGTAGTCCAGAAAATAATGCAACAGATGTTACGAATGAAAGAAAAAGACAGGGATTTGAAGGACAGAGTGATATTGAAGAACAAGAAGATCCTAGTGTAAGAGAAATTAAACTTCAGAAAAACTTTGAAGAAGATGGTTATGAAACAGAAGATGCAAAAACTATTGCAGAATTACTTGTCAAAAAAAGCCTGAAATATCATTTTGAAACGCGAAGTGTTGAAACTTCATCTTTTTTTACAGTAAAAAATAAAGCCGGTATTTTAATTATCACTTTAAATAGTGATCATCCTGCATATGAACATTTAATAGAGCTTTTAGAAGATGAAATTAAAGATGATGATCCGAAGGAAGAATTAATAGACAGATTTCAAAAAGCTAGGGATGGATTACTTTTATTAATAGCTGCCTGGGCTCGATTTGAAGATGAGCAAATTAGTGAAAATAAGCGAGATCAATTAAAAGATATTAGAAGTGATTGGGGTAAAGTCGCAAGAGGTTTTTATAGAGGATCAATATAATGTTTACAGCAAAGCAGATAGCTCAAATTGCTGATGTTTCATTGGAACATAGTCTCTTATCTCAAACTGATACTCAATTTTTACTTAAAATTTCTTCAAAATTAGCACTTGGAGATTTAATAACGACAAAAGAACAAAACTTTTTAGATCAAATAATAGATATTTTATCTATCGAAGAAAGATATAATGTCTTGGAACAAAAATTAAGTGAGCATACTTTAAGTTTATTTAAGAAGACTATATCTAATACTAACGAGGATAAATATAATTCCATTGTAAAAAATGAGGCTAAAACAGGATTGTTAGCAAGATCTTTAGAAAATAAAAAAAATATTAGTTTTTCAACATTTAGTGAAGATACCTCAGTTTTTTTTAAATATAAAGAGATATCTGGATCCATGACATTGCTCATTAATCAAGATCATATTTTTTATGAAAAACTAATGAAATACAAGAATAGTGATGCATTCGATTTTATATTAGAAACATTATCTGCATGGATTATTTATGAATCTGATTGTCACTCAAATAAGGAAGCTGAAATTCTAAAAGAATCAAGAGAGTTTTGGGGTAAAGAATTGAGGAAACGTTTAAGGAGTAGTGATTTGTGAGTAGGCTTCCATTAAATTTTCACCAAACATTTATCCCTGAAAGAAGATATATTTCAATTCTATTAGAAAAAATTAAAGATTCAATAAATTTAAATGATCAAGAGTTATCCGCATTAACTAGTATACCTATGGGTAGTTCATCAGGTAAATTACCAGCAATGTTGGCATATGCGAAAGGAATGGGTTTATTAAAAATAGAATCTGGTTCAGAAAGGACTATATCTTTAACTCCTCTTGGGAAGTTAATAAAAGAAGAAGATTTATTTTTACAAGAAGGTCTAACCCAATGGATTTTACATTTAGAATTATGTAAAAAGACAACAGGGGCTGAACTTTGGTATCAAGTATTTACATCGTGTTTTCAATCAATTACAGGATCATTTACAACAAATAAATTAGAGCTTCTTTTAGAAAAGAAGGTATCTAAAAAAAGTAGAAATATGGCATCTCCTGTTCTAAGAACATATAACGATGACGCAGCATTAGCTTTAGTCGATATTATTAAGTTAGAAAAAAATAGTTCGGACACATATATTATTAGTAATCCTCCATTATTTAATAGTTATAGCTATTATTATGGATATCTTTTATTTTCTT
>JAFGUR010000028.1 GCA_016938425.1 Fusobacteriaceae bacterium | reverse complement strand
GGTGCCTGGGGCGGGAATCGAACCCGCACGATCAAAAAGATCACAGGATTTTAAGTCCTGTGCGTCTACCTGTTCCGCCACCCAGGCGTTCTGATAAAGTTCTAAAATTTGATTTCAGAACTTTTTTTTACCGAACAAAAATGATTATATCTTTTTTTACAAAACTTGTCAATATTTTTTTGATAATTTATAAATATTTCATAATTTATATTCTTACTTTTTATCATTTCTCCATCTTTTATGAAACCACATCCATTGTTCAGGATGTTTTTTTATAACTCTTTCAAATTCATAAATTAACTTTTGAGTGTTAAACTCTGTATCTTTTTTTATATTTCCAGTCTTTTCTACACCTATTATTTTATCAAAATAAATAGTAGATACATTATTTTCATCAAGAACATTGTATACTAAAAGAACTGGAACATCATATCTTACTCCAAAAGCCATTGGTCCTGTGGTTGCTCTTGTTTTTTCTCCAAAAAATTCAACACTACATCCATCATCATACTGATCACTTATTAAATAAACTGTTCTATTATTTTTTAAAGCTTTTACAAGTTCTTTGGTCAATCCACTATTTCTTGCAACTAAAGTTACTCCATTTTTTTCTCTTGCTTCTGTCATAAGTTTAGTTATATAAGGATTTTTCTGTCTTCTAAAAACAGTATAAAGATCTGTTTTTAAAGCTACTTTTTGAACAGCTTCAAAAGCTCCCATATGAAGAGAAACTAATATCACACCTTTTCCCATTTGTTTTGCTTCTTCGTACAATTCATAATTATCAAATTTTACTTTTTCATCATCTTTACAGGTGTCTGATATCCATAATGTCATCATAAATGCTTTAATCATTACCTTATAACTACCTAAAGCTATTTTCTTAATTTCTTCATCATTTTTCTCTGGAAATGCCAATTTAATGTTTTTTAAAGCAACTTCTCTTCTTTTTGGCAAAATATAATAAATTAAAACTCCTATCATTTCTCCAAATTTATATCTAAATTTCTCTGGCATTTTTAATAAAGGCCATGAAAAAATTTGTATCAAAAAAAACTCAAATTTAAATCTAAACATTATTCCTCCAATATATTGCAAAAAATTCATAACAATATATTTTAACACACTTTATTTTTTTCTTCAAACGATAATCATTATAATATATTTATTTTCTCAGTAATAAAAGCTATCTTGATTTTTTAATTGTTGAAAATTATCTCCTGGATAAAAACCATTCATCAATATTTTTTTCGCTGGTTGCACTTTATATGTATAATTTTCTTCTAAATATTCATATTCCTCTTCTTCTGAATTATTCCAGTAATCTTCATTTTTTATTTTTTTTATAGACACATTTATTTTCCCAGTAGAAACATTATAATCGTACCTCTCAAAAAAAGAAGGATATCTGTAATAATTTATTGTAGCTCCTATTAAATACCAATTATTATTTTGATATCTATAAGTATGTAAATAATCCCATTTATCTGCACTTCCACCACTATTTTGAATAACTATACACCCATTTTTTATATAAATATCCATAAAGGGGTCTCCCATCATTCCTCCATGTTGACTAGGTAAAATAACTCCACTTACTTTATGCCATAAATTCCATTTATCTCCACTTTTTTTATATACATATACTTCTCTTTCTGTACCAAAATCTCCCTCTATCCCTGTATCATAAGCTATTACTAATTCTTTAATACCATCTTTATTTAAATCACCTTCTACTTTTTTTAACTCTTTATATCCTTTAGGAATTTTTATTTCTTGAGAAAAAGTGCTAAAATTTAATAAAAAAAACATAAACACAAGTATATATTTCATTAATTGCTCCTTCCGTTCTAAAAGCAAATAAGAGACTTGAATCCAAGTCTCTTATTTTATAATTATTATGCTAATTCAAATTGATCTTTTCCTACAGCACATAATGGACATACCCAATCTTCAGGTACATCTTCCCAAGATGTTCCTGGAGCTACTCCACTATCTGGATCTCCTATTTCAGGATCATACACATATCCACATACTACACATACCCATTTTTCCATAATTATTTTCCTCCTAATTTGTTGTTTGTTCCGGATTTTCCAAATTTACATTAGAAATCCTTTGGCCCATTTCTCTATCTAGCATAAATAATCCTGGCCCTTTACCTTCTATCATTCTTAATTGGTTAAGAATCTTTAAAACTGTTGCTTCCTCTTCTACCTGCTCTCCTATAAACCATTGTAACATATTTATAGTCGCATAGTCATGCTCTTCATGTGCAACTGTGAGGACTTCATTAATACTATTGGTAATAAAACATTCATGTTTATGAGTTTCTTCAAATACTTCTATAACATCTTTCCAAGTTCCTTTTGGCTGTTCAACAGCTTTCAAAGTTACTCTTCCACCCACATTACTTACATAGTTAAAAATTCTTATGGCATGAGCCATTTCTTCTTGATATTGAACTTTCATGTAATGAGCAAAGCCTTCTAAATCAATGCTATCAAAATATGCTGACATTGATAAATATAGATATGCTGAGTAAAATTCTCTGTTTAATTGTTCATTAAGTACTTCTTCAACTCTTTTCTTTAACATGTGTTACCTCCAATAAAATTATTTAGCACCTTTCCATAAACCATGTAAGTTACAGTATTCTCTTGCAGAAACTTTAGCTCCTTTTTCTACTTTGAATGATGCTTCTGGTTTATCTGTTGGTTCTAAATATTGTTTATACACTTTATTGTCTACTGTTAACTCAATAAATTGAATCCAGTGTTCTGGAGTCATTGGATGAGCTGTAGTTTCTCCAACTTTTACTAAATATCCATCTGCTGTTTCTTCTATAAATGGAACATGTTTTTCAGTTGATGAATCTGCTGTTTTTTCTTCTAATGCTTCAAATCCTTCTAAAACTGTTTCTCCTGCAATTAACTCTACTAATATACCATCTTTTTTAAATATTTTTGACATTACAAATCACTCCTCCATTTAAGATTCATATGAAATATTCGGAGATATTTCATATTTCCTTTTAGTTTTTAATTTTTTCTTTTTCTAAGCAGTCTTTACAGATTCCTTTAAAGTATAAATGATGTTCATTAATCTGGAATTCATTTAAAGAATCAAAATTAATAACTTCTGGGTCAATATCTACATCTGAAACTTTTCCACATTTTTCACATTTAAAATGCCCATGGAAATTCATTTCAACATCATACCTTGTCTCATTCTCTTCTATTACTATAACAACTGCAATTTGCTTCTCAATAAATAGATTTAATGTATTATATACTGTTGTTTTAGACAAAGTAGGAATTTCATCTACTAATGCTCTATATATATCGTCAACTGTTGGATGTTCTTTTGTATTTAGTAAATATTCAAAGACTTTTATTCTTTGGTATGAAGGTTTTATTTCGTGCTTCTTTAAATAATCGCCTATATTTTCTATATGAACTTTCATTACATACACCTCCTGTTTAATTTTGTAATGATTTCATTTTTGATTATATTACTATTCTGTTCTTTTGTCAACTAAAAAAATCCACTTTTCAAATTTATTTATTTTCAAAGGATTTTTTAGCTTTTTCTAACATTTTCATAACCAAAAAAGAGTGATTTAAAAGTTTTTCCATTTCTATAAAATTATCTGTATCAAAAATATTTTTAAAATTCAAAAATTCTTTTGTCATTCTGTTATTATAAACGTTATTATTAATTTCATCAACTTTTTTATTAAATGATACTTCAATATTTTCAATTAAATTAATTGCTGAATTGAT
>JAFGUR010000279.1 GCA_016938425.1 Fusobacteriaceae bacterium | reverse complement strand
TTTTAATTTGGAACCAGCTATTTCATTAATAAGAGCTGTTTTCCCTACATTGGGATTTCCAGCAAAAGCAATCTTTAGCATTACCATCCTCCTAAATTTATCTATTTTTCAATTATTATATTTTCAGCATCAATCTTTCTAAGCGCAATATTATTCCCCTTTATGAAATATTGTTGAGGATCTCCTAAAGGTGCATTTCTTTTAAAACTAATTGATTCTCCAGATGTTACACCGATGTCACTTAATCTTTTTTTCAATTCTCCAGACTTATTAATTTTTACAATTTTTGCTTCTTCACCTTTTTTAAGTTCTGTTAACTTCATATAAATCACCTCTAACAATTTATTTTACTATCAAACTACTCTACTTTTCAACCTCATTATACCACAAATTTTTAAAATGTAAATAATAAAATGACATAGAATAAATAAATTCAAATATTTTTATCTTTACTATTTTGGTATAGTTTATTTTTATCATATAGATAAAGGAGAATGGCTCTGCCGTATTTTTTTATATCTAAAATTATAGTTTTCTATAAACATAAAAAAAGAGCCTCAATAGCAAAATCTATTAAAGCTCTTCTAACTTTATTCCATTATTAATAAATTACTTACTTTCTCCATACATTTCAGCAAGTTTTGCTTGTATTTCTTCGTTATCAATGTATTCATCAAATTCCATTTGTTTATCAATTATACCTTTTGGTGTAAGCTCTATAATCCTATTAGAAATTGTTTGAATAAACTCATGGTCATGAGCAGTAAAAATAACTGTTCCATTAAATTTAATTAATGATTTATTTAAAGATGTAATTGATTCAAGATCTAAATGGTCTGTTGGGTTATCAAATAAAAGAACATTTGCTTTTGCAAGCATCATTTTTGATAACATACATCTTACTTTTTCTCCTCCAGATAAAACTGTACATCTTTTAGTAGCTTCTTCTCCAGAAAATAACATTCTTCCTAAGAATCCTCTTACATAAGCATCATGCTCATCATCAGAATAAGGTTTAAGCCATTCAACTAAGTCTAATTCAGGATTAGTAAAGTATTCTGAATTGTCTTTTGGAAAATAAGCTTGAGATGTTGTAACTCCCCAAGTATATGTCCCTGCATCTGGTTCAAGCTCTCCAGCTAATACTTGTAATAAAGTTGTTTTTGCTATATCATCTCTACCAAGTAATACAACTTTATCTCCTGTATTAATAGTAAATGTTAAGTTTTCAAAAACTGTTACTCCGTTTATTGCTTTAGTAAGCCCTTCTACCTTAAGAAGATTATTTCCAGCATCTCTATCAGGTTTAAATTCAATAAATGGATATTTTCTATTTGAAACTTGCATATCCTCAAGTTTTAACTTCTCTAATTGTTTTTTTCTTGAAGTTGCTTGCTTTGATTTAGAAGCATTTGCAGAAAAACGAGCAATAAAGTCTTGTAATTCTTGTCTTTTTTGGTCTAATTTCTTATTTTTATTATTAATTAATGTTTGCATTAATTGATTTGATTCATACCAGAAATCATAATTTCCAACATACATTTTAATTTTTCCATAGTCTATGTCGGCAATATGAGTACAAACTTTGTTTAAAAAATGTCTATCATGGGAAACAACAATTACTGTAGCTTCAAAATCCATTAAGAAATCTTCTAACCATTTAACAGCTTTTAAGTCCAATCCATTTGTAGGCTCATCTAGTAATAAAATGTCTGGATTACCGAATAAAGCTTGCGCAAGTAAAACTTTTACTTTTAAACCTTCAGTAAGTTCACTCATCAGTTTATAGTGGTGTTCAGGAGAAACTCCTAATCCATTAAGAAGTATTTCAGCATCTGTTTCAGCAGACCATCCATTTAACTCCTCTATTCTATCTGTTAATTCTCCTGCTCTATCAAAATCTTCTTGTGTTGCATCAGGTTTTGAATATAGCATTTCTTGCTCTTTTTTTATTGAATATAACTCTTCATGTCCCATTAAAACAACATCTAAAACAGTATTTTCTTCATATGCAAAGTGATCCTGTTTTAAAACTGACATTCTCATTTTTGGTCCAATAATTACTTCTCCATGAGTAGGTTCAACATCTCCAGTTAATATTTTGATAAACGTTGATTTCCCTGCTCCATTTGCTCCAATTAATCCATAACAATTTCCTGGAGTAAACTTTATATTTACATCTTCAAATAATTTTCTGCTTCCAAATCTTAATTCAAGATTGCTAGTAGCTATCATCTATTAATCCTCCTAAAAACTTTCTTTTCCCTTGATTTTACCATAAAATGAGAAAAAATTCTATATATTTTATAAATTAGAAATGGCTTTACATAGTTCATTTTTTCACGTATAATATAACTAAGGAGAGTGATATATTATGGAAAATTTGAAAGTTATTAATTGTCCTAGTTGTGGAAAAGAAATTGAGAAAAATTCAATGACAGGCAAATATACATGTACTTCTTGTAATAAGATATTTGGAAAAAGGGCAAAATGCAATAAATGTGGTGAAGAACTAGAATTATTAGAGGCTTGTGGAGCACAACAGTTTTTTTGTAATAAATGTAACGAACTAAAGTCTAAAAAATCATGTGAGTTTTTTATAAAAGAATTATAATCAAATTATAAAAACTAGGGTTCAGAAAAAACCCTAGTTTTTATTTAGTTATCTTTAATTTTTTCTAATAATTCTTTTATTACTTTATAATTTCTAAGGGCAATTTCAATTCTGGCTAAAAATACATTTTTATTAAAAGGTTTCACTATATAATCTGTAGCTCCATTTAATAGTACTTGGGAAATAGTCTTCGAATTTTCTATTGCTGACACTGCTAAAATAGGTACATACTTATCTTTTTCTCTAAGCTTTAAAATAACTTCTTCTCCAAAAGAATCTGCTAAGACCATGTCGATTATATACACATCAAAATCAAGAGAGCTATTTTCAAATTCTTTAGCTGTAGCAAAGAAACTTACATTAGTTATATCTGATGAAGATAAAATTTCAGATACTTTCAATCTATCAAATTTTGAATCATCTAAAACTGCTATTTTAGCTTTTTTAAGTTCATTAATTAAATCTTGATTTTTACAAAAACTTGTGATTTTCCCAATAATTTCATCTATAGGACTATTCTTTATTATATAGTCAACAATTCCAAGTTCATAAATATCCAACCTTTTAGTTGTATTTTGTGTTGCTGAAATAACAAAAATAGGATATTGTTTTGAAGAATTTATGTTTATATGCCTTATAAAATCTTCAATATTTCCATTATTAAATTCCACAGCAGTTAAAATAATATCAATATCTTTCTCAGTTTTTATTGCTGTTAAGGCTTCATCAAAATCAGATGCTCCTATATAATGAAATCCTTTTGCACTAAACTCAAAACCTAAGCTTTTTCTAAAAAATCCACTTGAATCAATATGTAGTACTTTATGCATATTTCCACCTCCAATAATTTATATAAAAATTGAAATATTTTTCTTATAACATTTATATTCAAAGAAAAAAAAATTTTCCTTTAAAAAAAGAAGGAAATCTTTAAAATATGTAGTAAACTATATTAGAAAATTTGAAATAACTAAGGAGGACTAAAATGATAATAGATAGAATCAGAATTTACTATCCAAACGGGGAAAAAGATTTATATTTAGGTGATCACTATGGTGACGAGGAAATTATAGAATTTAACTTTAATGAAGAAAATCATAGAATTGAGATTTTTACTAAAGTTGGTGAAACAAAGAAAAGAAAAATTAAATTACAAGGGCTTCCTATAGAAGTTTTCTCAAGCCCTTATGAAAAATAGTCTTGAAATTTAAAAGGATATTCCTTTCTAAGATTGATAAAATAAATTATCAATTTAAAAGGGTTTATCCTTTTTAGTTTAAAAAAATACCTATATTTTTCTTAAGTTCTTCACTCTTATAATTCAAATAATTTATATCCCCAGTGCTTCTAACGTATTTGAATTTATTATTCCATCAACATTTAATCCTCTATCCATTTGAAATTTTTCTAAAGAATTTTTTGTATTTATTCCAAAAATCCCGTCAGCTTCTCCACAATCATACCCAAGCTTATTCAATTCTCCTTGTACAGCTTTTACAGTTTTATAACTAGATAACTTTGAATCATAAGGACAAACTCCATTTTTATGAAGATGTGCTTTATATCCATGATGATAATGGTAATAACCTAATCCACTTTTGTTTTTATTATCTTTATGCCCACCACTACTATCTGTTCTTCCTGAATGTGCATAAGACATAGAAAAAATACAACTAAAAGCAATTACCAACAAAACTAACTTTTTTTTCATAATTCCCTCCTATTTTTTATTATTATTTATGTAGAAGTATAAATCGTGTTCTAAATTTAATTTCATTTTCTATAATCATACATCTTTTTTTGTTATTTCAAAGAAAAACTTGTGTAGCTTCATAAAAAATATTCAAAAAAAACGACCTAAATTGGTCGCTTCTTCGTTTCTCTATTTAACTTCCATTCCGCCCCATTCTACAACTGTAAATCCTGTTCTTTCAGTTTTCACTAATTCTTGTTCTACTGTATTAACCTTTTCATTTAATGGCGTAAACACCATAAAAACTCTAATAAACTTATCTGGTTTAGGAGTTACATTAAGTTTTACCTCTTTAGAATACTCCTCATTAACAAAACTAATATAATTATATTTATTTTTTTCCATATATGGAAGCCAATATACAATAAATTCATTAAATTCTTTCGGTTTTAACCCCATGTATTCTAATTTTTCTTGTAAAAATTTAGCTACATCTTCTCCTTTTACAACAAATCCTTTTGACATATCCCAATTTGTCTTATATGTCCCCTCCCAATACAAATAAGAGTAGTCCCTATTGTCACTTATATTTACAATATCCCCTTTCTCATTTGCTATAACTTTCCAACTATTTTCATATTTGGGATAAGAAGTTATTATTTTCCCTAAAAAATCTAAATTAACAGAGATTTCTTGTTTTTTTACAGGATATAAATATATATTAGGCTTTTTAAGTATCCCATTCATTTTCATATATAGCAAATAGCCTTTATCTGTCTTAATAAATTTACTGTCACTATCTCCTATTTCCTCATAAATTTCAAATCCATTATATTCCCCAATTTTTTCAACTTGAATATCTTTTGGAGAGTAAACTATATTTGTCATATCAAACATTTCATATTCCCAAATTATTTGCTGTGGATATTTTTTAGTTTTCTCAACCCCAATAGCAGAAGACGTCGTTTCCCTTATTTCTTCAGCAGAAAATTCAAAGGTTATAATCATTAATAAAATCAGAAATAACATTTTTTTCACACCTTTACCTCCTATAAAATTCATATATTAAAATTATACTATGGTTTTTGGAATATTTAAACTTTTATTTTGAAGCTTAAATATTTCTCTATAGATAATATAAGAAATACATAAAAAAGAAGTTCTAGCATTAATTTGGGAAACTCTTCAAGGATTCTATTATATAAATTATTGTGATAAACTCACTCCTCTAGAACTAGTTTTTATTACCAATTAAATCCTTTAGTCATTAAAAATTCTCTCATCTTAGGACTATCCGTTACAGATAACATACTTTTATTATTATATTTATAATCCGTTTTAGCCCCATTATCTAGCAATAGTGTAACCATCTCTTTATTATTATTTTTTATAGCCATTAGTAAAGAACTACATTCATATGTTTTTAGTAAGTCCCATTCCTCAAATTTATTTTCAATATCTGCTCCATTTTGAATTAGTAATTCAGCAGTTTTTAATGAATTATATTTCACAGCTGTATTTAAAGGAGTTGCATCAAAATAATCTTTTTCATTAACATATTTACCTTCTTCTATCAATTTTTTGGCTACATCAACACTATCAAACTCAGCACAAACTGATAAAAGTGGAAACTTAGTTTCTAATGATGCCCCATTTTGAATTAATATTTCTAAAATATTAGGATAATTTAGTTCACAAGCCTCCATTACTGGAGTTTTTCCATTATTTCCTTCACTATTTATATCCCCACCTAAAGATATTAAAAATTGAAGCGTATCAATACTGTTATTACATATAGCAAACAATACAGGAGTTTTTCCATATTCGCTCATTTTATCTATAGATGCTCCTCTCTCTATTAAAATTTTCATAATTTCCTTATTATTCATAAATGCTGCAACCATTAGTGGAGTTATATACTCAGAAAATTCTTTATCCTCAACTGAAACTCCTTTGTCTAAAAACTCCTTTACTTTAATTACATTATTTTGGAATACTGCTCTGATTAATGTGTTTCCATAATCAGGTTTCTTATCCATAATTAACTTAAGTGTTTTAAGATTCCCATATTTAATAGCATATTCTAAAACTGTCTGTCCATAAATATTTTTCCAGTCAACACTGGCTCCTTTATCAATTAAAAACTTTACCATTTTATCATTTCTTTTCGCAATAGCAATCATTAATAAACTATCCCCCACTGATGATGCTTTATAATCAAGTATTTCAACTTTTTTAATTAATTCATCAACTTTGTTTATATCCTTATCTTGCACTGCATAAAACAATTGAAATTTTAACTCATCAACTTCAATTTTTTTAGACTGTTTTCCTCCAGCAAAACTAAAACAACTAATTAAAAACATAAAAACAATTAAATTCTTCATATACCCTCCCATTTTTTAGTAATGTCAATGTGTGGCTTTAAGCTTTCATTTCTATAATCTTACATCTTTTTTTCACAAAAAGCAAAAATAACTTGTAAAACACAATCAAAAAGGATAAATTTTAAAGTAAAATAAATATTAATAGTTTTTTCACAATATTATTTCTTTTCTACAAAAAAATAAGAAAATTATTTTGCCCAGAATTTCCACCATTTTTTTCTATTTTCTTTCCATTCTCCTGATACCGTTCTAGTCGCTGAATAGCTTCCTATATTAATTTCAGTTCCTGAAGTATGATTAATAAACTCTAGTAAATCTGGAGAAATCCAATATTCATTACAATCGTCTATTTGAATATTAAATGCAAAGTCATCATTATTGTTTCCAATAACTTTTACATTTGTAATTGAAGGTATAGTTTCTCCATATACTTGCCCAATTTTATCATTAATATTGAATTTTTTAGTTAAATCTGTTGATATTATTCTAACTGTATCTCCAAATGAAATGTTAGTCTTATAATTCATATTCACCCCTAAAATATCTGTTTTTTATGTAAACTCTTATAATATATGCTCATCCATTCTTCTAATTAGTCTACATCTTTTTTTTGTAAAAAGCAAAATAACTTGTAAAATATTGCAAAAAAGAGTAGATTAATTATTAAAATATTAAATAAAAACGGAGGAATCATATGCCAAGAGGAAAAAAAATAATAGACTACTGCGCTCTTTGTGGAAAAGAAGAAAAATTATCATTCGAGCATGTTCCACCTCAATCCACAGGGAATAAAGGTAACATTCAGCTATCTAATTTTGTAGATGAACTTGATAATATTGATAATCCTCATTTTATAAGAAAATATGGCAAGATATACCAAAATGGAGTGGGCTACAAATCTTTATGTGAGAGTTGCAATAAAACTACTGGTTCTTGGTATGGTTCAGATTATAAAAGTTGGAAACAACAAATTGAAAAAATTAGAAAAGAAAACCCTGATAATTCTAGTGAATTACCAGAGACAACTATAACCTTTTTCCCTTTACGTGTACTAAAACAAGTGTTAAGTATGTTTATTTCTGTAAATAGAGGAAAATTTAAAACGAATGATTTTGAGAAAATGAAAAATTTCATTCTTAGTAAAAATAGTCAGAGATTTCCTACAAATATTCATATATACTTTTTTGTATTAACAAAAGATAGTCCTTTTGAAAAGCAAACACCTATATATGCTATGTGGCCTTATTCAATTTTAGATAAAGCTGCTTATACTTTTAGTGAAATAACATGGGGAGGTTTAGGATATATTTTGACACTAGATGAAATTAAACTATATGATAATAAATATATTGATATTAATTTTTTCTCAAAATATACCTACGACCAAGAAATTAGTCAAGATTTTGTCTTTCCACTTAAAAGGAACGACTTAATAAATTTATACTAAAAAAGACAGATTTTTCTAAAAAGCACTCACTTTTAGGAGTGCTTTTTTAGTTAAATTAATTATTTTTATATTTGATGGAGTTTAGAGGATTCGAACCTCTCAGGGATTTATCTGTAAATATAATACTTTATTGCAAAAGGTAATTGTTGGAAACTCCACTCATCCCTTTAACCACCATACAACTTGCTAAAAACGTCATAACCTTACCTCCATTAAAACAAATTTTTATTGAAAATTTACTAGAATGTTTATAAGATATTTCCAATTTTAGCCCTATTGCAATAATCAGTACAACACTTACTAGCTAATAATATATATTATAAAATGGTTTTCTTGTAAGTCCATTTCCTAACTTCTACCCCCAATTACGACATCCCTAACCAATATAGTCGGTTGTCCAACGAAAATTTATTGGATTAAAATTTAAAAGTAATTTCTGGATTCCCCTCTTCATCTAATATAACACTCTCAACAAACAATTGTATTAAGTGAGCCTTTTCCAAATATTCCTTATTATCAATTTCTTTTAAGTCCTTAAGAAGCTTTTCTTTTAAAGTAAATTCCATTTTAGGCTTTTCCTTATCATAAGATGATAGCTTCTTTAATTCTGCATCAATATTTTTAATTTTCTCTAAATAGTCAACTCTTGATATATAACCATCTGAATATGTTTCAACTATTCTTTTCTTTTTTTGATTTAAAGCTTTCATTTTCTTTTTATTAGATGTATCTTCTGTCACATTAGCTTTTTCTTTTAAAAAATCTAACTTTCTACAATAAGACTTTATTGCATCAATTACTATTTTTTCAATTCCATTTGCAGATATACTTTTATTACACTTCCTACATGAATAAAGTCTATATCCATCTATTGTTTTCTTTCCATAGAGTCTTCCACATTTATGAGATATTATTCCAGTTAATATATTTTCATTTTCTCTATTTCTTCTAGTAACACTATAGTATTTATTTTCCATTATTGTTTGAGCTGAATGGAACATTTCCAAATCAAGTATTGCTTCATGCTTTCCTTCAAAGATCTCTCCAGGTAAATTTTTAACTCTCTTTCCTGTATTTGCATTTTTACCTTCAAATCCAAATTTAATTTTTCCTATATAAGTTACATTAGTTAGAACATTCTTAATTCCAGTAGTTGAAATTCCATACTTTATACTAAGTTTATTTATAGAAAATCCTTCTATAAAATCTTTATAGATATTTTTAACTTTTTCAGCTTCATTATTTGGATAAAGAATCTTTTCTTTAACATCATAACCTAATGGAGCAGGGAATAAATGATATCCTTGTGTTGCATAAAACTTCATTCTATTTCTCACTCTTTTTGAAATCATGTCACTTTCAACTTCTGCTTGGGAAGCCATTATCCCAAGCATAATTTTTGAAGTTGGACTATCTGAATTTAAAAAGCTTTCTGTGATACTTTCAAATTCAATTTCTTTCTGTTTAAGACTATGTACTAATTTATGTATAAAATAAGCATTTCTTGCTAGTCTTGATAATTCATAAAATACTAATACATCAAAAGTATTTTTCTCAATCTCATCTTCTAATTCTAAAAAGTCTTTTCTATCTATTTTTCTTCCTGAAACAACAGTTTTTAATATTTTAAACACTGTATAACCCTTAAATTTACAATAATCTAAAGCTTGTTCTTCTTGCTTATCTAGTGAGTTCCTTTCTTCTTGTTTTTCATCAGAAACCCTTAGTATAATTAATGCTTTTTTCATTTTTACCTCACTCAAATTTTCCTATCTAATGCCTATCAACTCCAATCTAGTTTGAAAGGCTTCTCTATCATTATCAAATTCCATTTCTTTCGTATCATTTCTTAATTGTTCTTCAATATAAATTATATTTCTTGCAGAGCCTTTTATTTTTTCAAATACTTTATGGATTTTAAATCATTGGTAATTTTTTATTTGTAGCTATTACTTTTTTCAATAATAGTTAATGGATATTTCTACGAAACTACGTATAGTTCGCAAAAAAGGTATTGACTCTTTTTGTTTTTTAAGGTATTATTTACTTAAGTAATACAGCTCTTGCCTAACTAACAAGAGTAGTACCTATTAAGTTGTAATTAGAAAAAATGCCACTAGAACTGAGAAATCAGTTCTTTTTATTTTTTGTATCTTTTTAAGTGATTTTTTGATACAATACGTTTTGCAGACTAGTTACCTGCATCGGTTGGGTTGGCGCCCAACAACTAATTACAATTTAATAGGAGGTGCATACTATGCTTGAAGCGATATTCGTTTCTGTAGTAGCTGGGCTTATAGTTCAGTACGTAGCGAGAAAGTTCTTCTAAGGAGCACCTCGGGAAAGTGAGAGTTTACTCTCGCTTTTTTATTACTTAGACTCTAAATACTTCACCAAAATTGCTTTATTTTTCTCTTTTTCTTCATTGCTAATATTAGCGACTTTATATTTTACTTTCATCTTTTCCTCCTTCTGTCAGTATTTTCAATACTTTCTTAAGTTCTTTATAAACTTCAAATTTCACATTTTTAGTCAACTTACTTTCTATTTTTCTAAGTACTTTTTCAACTTTATCATAAGAAATTGTCTCGTTATCAAGAATCTCTGCTTCCTCAATTTCCTTTGATACAAGCTCTTCTTTTCTTGCCTCTTTTATTTGCTTACTTGTTGCAATTTCCCCACTAAGAACTTTATTTATCACTTCTTGAGGAGTATTTTTATTAAGGGTTTCCTTAACAGCAATATCACTTAACATTAAAATTCTTTCCTTAGAAGTTGGATAATCAATTACTAATTGATACCTACCTATAAATACACTTACTTGGTCTTTGCTAAGTCCGAGGGCTTCATACCATTTCATAAAGCTATCACTTTGAGATTTTTTTAAAATATCTTTTGCTTTATACAGTGCTTTCCCAATCTCAAAGGTCATTATTCCCATTTGCTTTCCTTGAAAAAGTAAGGATTTTTCACATTTTGATAACTCTTGTTTTTCAGAATCTTCAAGACCTTCAAGAGAACTATAATCAAAGTTTATTTTTGCATTTCTAATATCATCTGATAATAAATTTTGAACTTTATTTGTGATTAAAGACTTATCTTTTATTGCTTTATTTAATTTGTTTTCAGATTCCATTGATTAACTCCTTTGCTATTTTTAAATAGTCTCTTGCTCCAAAACTCCTTTTACTAATTTCAAATATTGTCTTTTTCTCAACTCCTAATTCTTTAAGTTTTGCATTTTCTCTTACAGGAGAAAAAACTCCATATTCTTCAAATCTATTATTTAGAACTTCATAAGCTTCCTTTGATACTTGAATTTTATTACTAAGCATTGTAGGTATAATCCCTTTAATTTCAAGTTTTGGATTAAAACTATCTTTTGACATTTCTAATATTTGTAAAAATTGATTTAATCCATCAATTGCCATTGGCTCACATTGACAAGGGATTAATAAACTATCAGAAGCAGTAAGTGCATTTAATGTTAAAGTTCCAAAGTCAGGGGGACAGTCTATTAAACAATAATCATATTCATTTTTTATATTTGAATTTTCTAAAGCTACCTTTAATATACTTTCTCTATCCCAAATACTCGCAAGGTCTCTTTCTGTTTTGGTTAAATTAATACTTGATTGAATATAATCAAATTGCCTTGCTTTTATTATTGAATCATCAATAGTTGCTATATTCATCATTACATCATTTATATCTTTCAAATTTTCTTCTTCACTCATTAGAAAACCTAAACTTCCTTGTGGGTCAATATCAATTACTAATACTTTTTTTCCTAATTCTGTTAATGCAGAAGCTAAACTATGAGTTGTAGTTGTCTTTCCAGAACCACCCTTTTTAATATAAATTGTTATTGTTTCCATACTTCTTAACCTCCTTATTTTCTTTATGAAATATTTTTATTGCTACTCTTTTATCTGTAAATCCAAAGTCTATTTCGTTGGTTTGGTATATAGGTTTTTCTTTAAATCTATTGTGAGTCATTTTAACCTCCTATTTACTGAACAATAGCTGTAACAACAGATTTATAATGTATATAAATTTTTTCTTTTTTTACTGCTAGTAAATCATATTTAAAAATTATTTCTCCATACTGAATATATTTTTCACCTTTTTTAGTGAACTGTTTTAACTTATGCTTTGTTAACATTACTTTTAATAAGTCTTCATCATTCATTTCAATTCCTCCATTAACTCATAATTACTATTAGTAAAATCACAGATATAATTGCCAATATAGTTTCGATTGCTTACCTCTTTTTCGATTTCGATAGTTATCGAAATTTCTACTATTAAGTAGAAGGAGCGTGTAAAAAAATATAATTTATATATCTTTAAGATAATTCTACTCTAAAGTAGATAAAAAGTCAAATATTATTTTACTTTTCCGTAGAAAAAATTATATACTATGATTAATATGAAAATAAATCAAGGAGATATAATGAAAAACACTGAATTTTCTGAATTTTTTAATGATTTTTTAAATAAAAAAAAATACAAATTAGAATATGTAGCATCTGAAACAGGGTTCTCTTTAGCAGCAATTGGCCATTATAAAACAGGGTTTAGAGTTCCTAATGACGAGTTTGTAGAAAAATTTATTTCTACTTTTTACTTTTCTGTAGAAGAAGGAGAACATATAAGAAATATAGTTAATAGAGATAGAACTCCAGAAAGAATAAGAAAACAATTAGATAAGTTGGAGTTACAAGTAAAAATGAGAACAATTCCTGTTTATTCTTCTGTTTCAGCAGGATTAGGAAGAGTTCCAGATGCAGAACCAATAGATTTTATAAGTATTCCTGAAACGACTGGTGATGTAGTTGCTGTAAAAGTTACAGGGAATAGTATGGAACCTACATTTTCAGATGGTGATATTGTAGTAATTAAAAAAGATGTTGAGATAAATGTAGGAGATGTAGGAGTATTTTTCTTAAATGAATATGATGGAGAAGGAGTTGTAAAGAGACTAAAATATAAAAACGGAGTTTATGTTTTAGAGAGTGACAATCCTACCTATGAAGATAAAGAAATAGGTTCAGATGTAATTATTCCATGTGGGAAAGTTGTTAATATTATCAAAACTGATTTGAGTAAGAAAAAGGTTGATCCATTAACAGAAAAACTAGAAAAATTAGACCAAAACCAAAGAGCTATGCTTGAAAGTATGCTTGATGGATTAATTGGGAAAAAATAAGAACAGCATCTTTGCTGTTCTTATTCTGGAATGTATAAAAAATCTATATTATTAATGCATAAAGATGCTTTAAGTATTTCGTCATCAATTTGAATTTTACCTAGCGCATACCATATTCTTTTTTCTTTTTTTTCATAAGCATTTCTTAATATTTTTAAATTTTTGTGTTTATCTAGGATTTCTGTTGAAATATCTACATATAAATTTAAATCATAAAACTTTTCCCCGTTTTTAATTTGACTATCATTTAATAGAACATATTTCCCATCAACAATATCAATTATTCCAATTCCTTCCCAAATTATGTTCTTTTTGCTATAAAATTTTGTTGTCCTAAAACCATTATAATAATTAGTTTCATTTTCAGGTAAACTTAAAGGATAAGAACTCAACAGTTTCTTAAATTCTTTGTTGATTTCATCATTTGAATTAATTTGATTTTCTTTTAGTATTTTATATATTTCACTCAAAATATATTTTTTTGCCTCAATAAAACTTCTAATAAATCTAGAAGAATACTTACTAACATATTTTTTATCAAAAGAAAGTTTATCTATTCTACCTTTAATTATTTCAGTTGTAAATTCTTTAACATTCTCAATAGGAACTATTTTATTCTTTACAAATTTATCTATTCTAAGCTTTTCAGGAACTTCAGATATTTTCCCATAAATTCCTTTTTTATCATTATTAACTTTTACACTAGTATTTTCTTCCAAATCAAATCCATCTCCAGTGCACGGTCTTATATGCGACTCATTTTTAGAAGAAAAATGAGGACTTTTTACATATTGACCTTTCTTTCCATAAATTGCTTTAGCTGTTAATTCTATACCACAAAATGGGCAAAACCATTCTGTATCTTTTATCCCATTTGAAAGATATTCATCCCGAATTTCTGAAGCAGTTTTAACACTGTCAGAATTTCTTCTGGTTGCTAAATATGACATTTTTTCTCCCTTTAAATAATATTTATATATTAAACAATAACATTTAATCATCTTTTTTTCAATAGTCAATAATTTATTGAATTTAATTTTTTTTTGGTTATTATTTAAATAAGGGAGGTTTTATGAAAAAACAATAATATTTATAATGTTAACATTGTCAATTTTAGCACAAACACTAACAGGTTTAGCTATTTCAGTCCATGATGGAGATACTATTACTATCAGCCAAAATAATCAAAAATACAAGATTAGATTTAATAAAATAGTTGCACCTGAACTTAGTCAAAGTTATGGAGAATTTTCAGGAATTTTTATCTAATCTAATATTGAATAAAACAGTTTCTCTTGAATATACATCAAAAGATAAATATGGAAGATATTTAGGAGATATTTATTTGAACAAACTTTGGATTAATACAAAAATGGTGGACAATGGATTAGCTTGTAACTATCCTCAATATTCAAAAGACCTTGACTTAATCAAGCTTGAAACTCAAGCAAGAAGAATAGGGCTTTAGGTTGATGGAATGGGATTATAGACACAGAACATCTACTAATACAAACACAAATAAAACTAATAAAACAACTAAAGTAACCAAATCAAAAATAAATGAAAAAGTTGTATATATTACGAAATCAGGTAAAAAATATTATAAAGCTGGATGTAGTAGCTTATCTAAAAATAAAATTGAAATTATTTTAGAAGAAGCCTTTGAACAAGGTTATGAACCTTGTAAGAAGTGTAACGAAACAATAAAAACTTCTATTTTCCAATAGAAGTTTTTATTGTTTTAATTTCTTTTTTTATTTCAATCTGATGTTTGTTAATCATATCATTGAATTCATCTAAAAGAATTTGTTTCAATTCTAACTGTTTCAATTTATTCCAATTATCATTTTTAAATGCCTCTATTAAAACAGGTAATATGAATATATTTAATAAGAAAAGTAACATATTTTCATTTTCAACATTAAAGCCAAAAACTTTGTTTATAAAAATACTATCACTATAATAGATTTTAAAATTTTGGCTCTCACTCGAACTTATTACTATTTCAGATGATATATTATCATATTGAACTGATATTTTTATATAATGAATTTCATTATCATTTATCAAGACATGTTTCGTTTCTAGGCATTCTACAATTCCTGTATTAGAACTTCCCCTAAAGTGAGCTTTTCCTTCATCATTAAGATATTTATAAGCTTCTATTTCTTTTAAAAAAAAATTTGGAACTTCAGTTATAACTCTATCAATCGAATTCTCATATGTAATAACAAAATTAAATAACCAACCTATTAAATAAGAAAAGTTTTCTTTAGGAATTAGTTCTTTCCAAGAATAACTAAATTTCTCTCTTCCTTGTAAAACACCTTGCGCTATTAAATGAGTTAATACATCTGATTTATCTAAAACCAACATAATAATTTTTTCTTTTTTATTCTTTATATGGTAAAATAAAATTTCCCCATCTTTTAGATTTACAGCATTTTTTGCTTTATTTGGCCTTTCAAAATCAAATTCAATCTGAAACCAATCGAATTCACAGCTATTAACTTTTACTCTTTTAATATCACTTATTCTATTTATTTTTGAATTTAAATTTATATTTTTCAACTTTATGATATTTGTTGTTTTAGAACATAATTTTTCTCTAACTTCATATATATCATCCAAATCATCTAGAATATATGGACTATATGCAACACTGCTTTTCACTAATTCTCCTCCCCAATTACTTTAATATTATCTTTTTTTACATCATTAAAATAGATAATAATCCATAAAATAAAAAAATATATGCA
>JAFGUR010000278.1 GCA_016938425.1 Fusobacteriaceae bacterium | reverse complement strand
TCCCCCTCTTTTTCCCCGCCGAAGGTGAGGGGATTACATAAAAAACGTAGTTTTTTATGTAAGTAAAATAAAGGTGTTGGAGTTTTGCAACAAACTATAATAGAATTTATAAGGAGTTTAAAATGTTTATGACATATTTATCAGTATTTCTTATGATTTTTTATATATTTTTAAATACTTTGTTTTTTTTACCTTTTTTATATTTTTTAAATGAAGAAAAAGGTGTTTATTTAACAAGTAGAGTAAAAAAATATTATGGAAAATTTGTTTTATGGCTAGTTAAGGCAAAGGTAGAAGTAGAGTATGAAGACGAAGTTGAATTTTTAAATTTAAAAGAAAGTAAAGAGCCAGTTGTAGTGGTGTCTAATCATCAAAGTTTTGTAGATATTCCATTAATTTTGGGATATGTAGATTTGAATCTTGGGTTTGTTGCAAAAGAAGAAATTAGAAAATGGGGAATATTTAATCTTTGGATGGATAGGGCTCAATGTGTCTTCTTAGATAGAAGCAATTCTAAAAAAGCTTTAGATTCTTTTAAAAAAGCAATTGAATTTATAAAAAATGGAAAATCAATATGTATATTTCCAGAAGGAACAAGGACTAAGGATGGCAATATAGGAGAATTTAAAAAGGGAAGTTTTAAATTAGCGTTGGAACCTAAAGTAAAAATTTTACCTATAACGATAGATGGAACTTTTTTTATAATGAACAAAAATAATTTTTTTGTTAACCGAGGTAAAACAGTAAAATTAAAAATCTCAAAAACAATAAATCTTAAAGAAATAGAGAGATATAGACATGTTAATATTAACGACTTTGTTAAAAAAGTAATTAGCGAAAATTTAAAGAGTGTGTAACACTCTTTTTTTATTAATACATATTTTGTAAAAGCTATAAGTACAGAGGTAATAACTTAATTAACTAAAATCAAAATTATTGTAAAAAAATTAACATATATATATTGACAAAACTAAACAAAAATTGTACACTTTTATTGTGAAATAGTAATTAACAAAAATAGTGATTAATTGAACAATATTTCAACAATTTCTATATTTTTAAGATGTTTTAAAAATGATTAAAAAAATAAAAAAACATAAAAATGTTTGAAATAGATTGACAATATCCAGAAATTTTGTTATATTAATTCTGAAAAATGTTTAGTATCAGTTAACGATTAAATTTTGATTAAATTTTAGGAGGTTACTATGTTTAAAGCATGGGAAGGGTTTAAAGGAGATGCTTGGAAAAATAGCATCAATGTAAGAAATTTTATACAAGAAAACTATAATCCATATGAAGGAGATGATAGCTTTTTAGAAGGAGCAACTGAAGCATCTACAAAATTATGGACAAAATTAACAGAAATGTTTAAAGTTGAATTGAAAAAAGGAATTTATGATGCAGAAACTAAAATTCCTTCAGCAGTAGACGCTTATGGAGCAGGATACATTGAGAAAGAATTAGAAACTATTGTTGGATTACAAACAGATGCACCTTTAAAAAGAGGAATATTTCCAAACGGTGGGTTAAGAATGGTTGAACAAGGTCTTGAAGCTTACGGTTATCAGATAGACCCTACAACTCATGAAGTATACACAAAATATAGAAGAACTCATAATGATGGAGTTTTCGCAGCATATACACCTAATATTAGAAAAGCAAGAAAATCAGGAATTGTAACTGGATTACCAGATGCATATGGTAGAGGAAGAATAATCGGAGACTACAGAAGAGTTGCATTATATGGAGTTAACAGACTAATACAAGATAGACAATATCAATTAACAAATTTAGAATATAATGAAATGACAGAAAACATAATAAGAGAAAGAGAAGAAATTTCAATGCAAATCATTGCATTAAAAGCTCTTTTAAAAATGGCTGCTGCTTATGGGTTTGATATTAGTGAACCAGCAACAACAGCTAAAGAAGCAATTCAATGGACATATTTTGGATACTTAGCAGCAGTTAAAGACCAAAACGGAGCAGCAATGTCTTTAGGAAGAGTATCATCTTTCTTAGATATTTATATAGAAAGAGATTTAAAAGCTGGAATAATAACAGAAAAAGAAGCACAAGAATTTATAGATCATTTTGTTATGAAATTAAGAATAGTTAGATTTTTAAGAACGCCTGCTTATGATGAATTATTCTCAGGAGATCCTACATGGGTAACTGAATCTATTGGAGGACAAGGAGTAGATGGAAGAACTCTTGTTACAAAAAACTCATTTAGAATTTTAAACACATTATATAATTTAGGGCCAGCACCAGAACCAAACTTAACAGTGTTATGGTCAAGAAGTTTACCAGAAAACTTTAAAAAATTCTGTTCAAAAGTTTCAATAGATACATCAGCAGTTCAATATGAAAATGATGATTTAATGAGACCAGAATTTGGTGACGATTATGGAATAGCTTGTTGTGTATCACCAATGAAAATTGGAAAACAAATGCAATTCTTTGGAGCTAGAGTTAACTTACCAAAAGCATTATTATATGCAATAAATGGTGGAAGAGATGAAAAATCTGGTGAACAAATTATGCCTAAATTTGAACCAGTTACTTCTGAATATTTAAATATAGATGAAGTTATGGAAAAATTTGATAATACATTAGAATGGTTAGCTGGAACTTATGTTGAAGCTTTAAATATTATTCACTATATGCATGATAAATATGCTTATGAATCTTTACAAATGGCTTTACATGATAGAGAAATTTTAAGAACAGAAGCATTTGGAATAGCTGGATTATCAATAATTACAGACTCAATTGCAGCAATTAAAAATGCAAAAGTAAAAGTAATAAGAGATGAAACTGGATTAGCAGTGGATTATGAAATAGAAGGAGATTATGTACCATTTGGAAATGGTGACGATGAAACAGATAAAATCGCTTGCGAAATTACTGAAAAATTCATGAACTTAGTAAGAAAACACCAAATGTATAGAAATGCAAAACCTACTCAATCAATTTTAACAATTACATCTAATGTGGTTTATGGTAAAAAAACAGGTTCAACTCCAGATGGAAGAAAAAAAGGAGAACCATTTGCACCAGGTGCTAACCCAATGCACGGAAGAGATAGAAGAGGAGCTCTTGCATCAATGAACTCAATTGCTAAACTTCCGTTTGAACATGCAAATGATGGAATTTCTTATACATTTGCTATAACACCTGCAGCTTTAGGAAAAGAAAAAGATACTAGAATTCAAAACTTAGTAACTTTAATGGATGGATATTTTGCTCCAAATGGTGGACAACATATTAACATTAATGTATTTGATAGAAACTTATTAATGGATGCGATGGAACATCCAGAAAAATATCCTCAATTAACTATCAGAGTTTCAGGATATGCTGTTAATTTCGTAAGATTAACTAAAGAACAACAATTAGATGTTATTAACAGAACAATCAATGAACAAATGTAAGAAATTTGTTTCAAAATATATGAAACTATAGTAAAATAGGGAGAGAAATCTCTCTATTTTTTTTAAAAGCTTAGAGTGATTTGTATTAAGATTAAGGAGAAAAAAATGGAAGAAATAAGAGGAAAACTTCATTCTTTTGAAAGTTGTGGTACAGTTGATGGACCGGGAATAAGATTTATAGTTTTTACTCAAGGATGTCCTTTAAGGTGTAAATATTGTCATAATCCAGATACCTGGAAAATGAGAGATGCAAAATACAATAGAAATATACCTTTTGTTATGAATGAAATAATTAAATATAAAAATTTCTTTTTAAATGGTGGAGGAGTAACTGTAACAGGAGGAGAACCTCTTATGCAACCAGATTTTGTACAAGAGCTTTTTATGGCTTGTAACAAAGAAGGAATACATACTGCATTAGATACTTCAGGATATATTTTTAATGATAAAGTTAAAGAAGTTTTGGAATATACAAATTTGGTTTTATTAGACATAAAATGTATTGATGACAAAGAGTACAAAGAATTAACAGGGGTTGATTTAGAACCTACTTTAGAATTTGCAAAATATTTGTCAGATATAGGAAAACCAATGTGGATACGCCATGTTTTAGTTCCAGGGATAACAGATAGAGATGACTATTTAGAAAGATTAGCTGATTTTGTTAAAGAGTTGAAATCAGTAGAAAAAGTTGAGATTTTACCTTTCCATAAAATGGGTGAATTTAAATGGAAAGAATTGGGATTAGAATATCAGCTTGATAAAGTTGAAAGTCCTACAGTAGAAAGAGTAGAAAATGCTAAGAATATTTTTAGAAGTAGAGGGATTAAGATATAAGAGTTTGGAAAACCAAGCTCTTTTTAGTTTTTGTAAAAATAAGGAAGCATATCATGGTTAAAAAAGAATTGAGTACACTCCCTTCATCTTCAATTAAGGTCTACTGAACTAGAAGTAGTTTTTAAAACCTTGGGCTTCTGCCCAATTATCGCTTTGCCTCCACATAAGATATTTTAAGAGTTAAAGCTCAAAAATATCTAAACTCGACCAGCAAGGGTTGCTGGACACCTTATAATTCAATATAAATATTTC
>JAFGUR010000277.1 GCA_016938425.1 Fusobacteriaceae bacterium | reverse complement strand
TATTAGTTTTTTTAAATACTTTTGCTTTTGGGCAGGAAATAGTAAAACTTACAGATGAAGCATCAATTGACAAAGTAATAAAAGCTATGACTTTAGAAGAAAAAGCAAAGTTTGTTACAGGAATGGGAATGAATGCATCTAAAAGAGTACCAGGAACGGCGGGAAATACTTATGAAATAAAAAGATTAGGAATACCAGAAATTGTTGTTTCAGATGGGCCAGCAGGTCTTCGTATTGGAGGAATAACTGGAGGGAAAGAAACATATGCAACAGCTTTCCCAATACCAGCAGCACTTGCGTCAACTTGGGATTTAGACTTGATAAATAAAGTTGGAGTAGCAATGGGGAAAGAGTCAAAGGCTTTTGGTGTAGATATTTTATTGGGACCAGCGTTTAATATTAAGAGAGACCCATTAAATGGAAGAAATTTTGAATATTTTACAGAAGACCCTTATTTAAATGGTAGATTGGCACTTGCAATAACTAATGGGATACAATCTCAAGGAGTAGGAGTCAGTCTTAAACACTATGCAGTAAATAATCAAGAAACTAATAGAATGAATATAAATGAAGTTGTAAGTGAAAGAGCTTTAAGAGAAATTTATTTATCAGCTTTTGAATATGTAGTAAAAAATGGTAATCCATGGACAATAATGAGTGCATATCCAAGTGTAAATGGAGAATTTGCATCACAAAATAAATATTTATTAACAGATATTTTGAGGAATGAATGGGGATTTAATGGATTTGTTATGTCTGATTGGTTTGCAGTAAAAGATGTTTCAAAAGCATTAAATGCAGGAAATGATTTAATCATGCCTGGTGGAGCAAAATGGGGAACCTCAGGGGAAACGGCTGATGATGTATTAGAAGCATTAAAAAATGGAAAAATTAAAGAAGAAGATATTGATAAAAATATTAAAAGTATATTAAAAATAGTATTGAAATCATTAAGTTTTAAAGGGAATGTTCCTAGTAATTCGCCAAATTTAAAAGAAAATGTTGAAATAGTGAGACAAAGTGCTGCAGAAGGAATGGTTCTGTTAAAAAATGAAGATAAAACAATGCCATTTGATACAAGTAAAAAAGTAGCATTATTTGGTAAAAATGCCTTCGACTATGTAACAGGAGGGGGAGGAAGTTCTCAAGTTAATGCAGCTTATAGAATTCAATTGTTAGAGGGATTAGCAAACACAGGATATAAAGTTATTTCAGAAAATAATGGAGTAAAATTTGCTGAAGGAATAAAAGATAGTGACTTAAAAATAGCAGTGAAAAATTCAGATATAGCAGTAATTTCAATAGGTAGAAATTCTACAGAAGGAAATGATAATTTTACAATGGAAACAACAAAAGATGAGACAGATTTAATTAAAAAGGTTTCAGAAGCTTATCATAAAATGGGTAAAAAAGTAGTAGTTCTTTTAAATATAGGAGCTCCTATTGAAACGGAAGATTGGAAAGATTATGCAGATTCAATACTTGTAACATGGCAACCAGGACAAGAAGCTGGGAATGCAGTTGCAGATGTTATTTCTGGGAAAGTTAATCCTTCTGGAAAATTAACAGAAACATTTCCAGTAAGATATAAAGATGTACCTTCTTATGGAAATTTTCCAGGTACAAAGACAACTGTTTACTACGGTGAAGGAATTTATGTTGGTTATAGATATTATGATATAAAAGATTTGAAAGTACAGTATCCTTTTGGATTTGGAATGTCTTATACAACTTTTAAGTATTCAAACTTAAAAGTTGATAAAAATAGTTTAGATGTAACTAAAAATGACAAAATCAAAGTAACAGTAGATATTACTAATACTGGAAAAGTTAAAGGAAAGGAAACAGCTCAATTGTACATAACTCAAAATATCTCTTCTATTGACAGACCAGAAAAAGAGTTGAAAGGATTTGGTAAAGTAGAATTAGCACCAAATGAAACTAAAACAGTAACAATGTACATTGAAAAAAGGGATTTATCTTATTATGATGTAAATGTTAAAGATTGGGTAGCAGAAGCAGGGAAATATACAATTAAAGTGGGAGCATCATCAAGGGATATAAAATTGACAACAGAAATAAAAGCTATAGGAAATACTGATAAATATTTAGTTACTGAAAATAGTAGTTGGTCAAAATTACAAGAAAATAAAAATATTTCTAAAATAGTAGCTAAGTATGTAGGGTATAATGCTGTGGTAGAAGCAGTTTGGTTTGGAGATAAAACTTTTGGAAAGTTTTTAACAGAACAATATGAAAAAAATACAGAACTAAAAGGAAATGTAGAAAAACAAAGTAAATTAACTAAAGAAATAATTGATGAAATTAATAAAATGTATAATTAAATTTAAAAGCCAAGAAATTCTCGGCTTTTGGACTTTGAAAAAAATTATAGCTAGTTGCAAAACTAAAAAAATTATTGAAGGGGTGTCTTTATGAAAAGGAAATTAAGAATTTTGTTGTTCTTATTAGTTGCATTATTAAGTTTTAATTTGTCTAAGGAAGTAGTTCAAGCAAGAACTATTGTAAAAGCCGTATCACTTTATAACAATAATATTTTACAAGAAACTAAGTATGGAACTTTACAAGGGAAATTGGCAGAAAATGATAAAGTTTTAGTTTGGGAAGGAGTGCCATATGCAAAAGCTGAAAGATGGAAAGCTCCAGAAACATTAGGAAAATGGGATGGAATATTTGATGCAACAAAATCAGGAAAAGTTGGGGTACAATTATCAGGAAAAGATGTTATAGGTGATGAAAATTGCTTAAACTTAGATATTTTTAGACCGAATACGTTAGAAAAGAATTTGCCTATAATTGTTTATATTCATGGTGGAAATAATCAATCGGGAACAAGCAAAGAAATAAATCCTGAAAAATTAGCAGTAAATACAAATTCTATTGTAATTTCAGTTAATTATAGACTAGGATTATTTGGATTTAATAATTTACCAAGTTTAAAAACTGGAAATAAATTAGAAGATTCAGGGAATTACACTTTGTTAGATATAGCAAAATCATTGGATTGGGTTAAAGAAAATGCAGATTATTTTGGTGGGAATGGGAAAAATATTACTATTTCAGGATTTTCAGCAGGTGGAAGAGATGTTATGGCTATGTTAATTTCTCCATTATTTAAAGATAAGTTTCAAAAAGCTATATCTTTTAGTGGAGGTATGACTGTTGCAGATTTTGGAGAAAGCCAAAAATTATTTGCAAAAGCAATAGCACTTTTAGTAGTAGAGGATAAAGTGAAAGGAACGGTAGAAGAAGCTTATAAATGGCTATTAACTGATAAAAAAGAAGTTAGAGATTATTTGTATTCTTTATCTACTGATAGATTAGGAAAGTTAATGACTAATGCAGGAATAAGAATGAACGTTTTTCCTCACTTGTTTAATGATGGAGTAGTTTTACCAAAAGATGGATTTAGTACTAAAAATTATAACACTGTCCCTTTATTAATGGTTACAGGGTCAAGTGAGTTTTCCCTGTTTGGAAGATTTGATTCATATTTTGCTAAATATGATGATAAAACATTGTTAAGTGATGATTTAAAAGCTAAAGAATATGCTTTTGTTTATGAATATGGAAATAGAATGTATGGACTATTTAATGCACAAGAGTCAGCAGAAAGAATGCTTTCAGTTTATGAAAATGATATTTATACTTGTGATTTTGATTGGGGTACAAGTTCTGAAATAAATGGAGAAAGAACAGCAAAATTATATGGAGCTTTACATGGAATATGGATTCCTTTCTTGACAGATAACGTTATGGGAGCTTCTGGTTTAATAAAAGATTCATTTAATAATGATGGAGCCAAAGATTTAACAAAAATATTTACAAGTTATGTAAAGAATTTTGTATGGAATGGAAATCCTAATGAAGAAGGTTTAGTAAAATGGAATAAATGGGAAAAAAGTGGAATAGGAAATCAATTATTATTGAATTCTGATAATCAAAAAGCAATAGTAAAAATGGCAACAGAAAAAGATAGTTATGATAAAATATTAGCAGATATAAAAAATGATAAAACTTTAGATGAAAAAACAAAATTAAATATTTTAAATACAGTATTAAATGGTCGTTGGTTTAGTAGAGGTTTAGACACAGAATTAAATAACATGCAAGGATGGGTTCAGGTGAAATAGTATAAAAATAAAGTAATCCACCAATTAAAGCTTTGACTTTATTTGGTGGATTTTTTATTTATTTCTAGTAAAATATGATGAAATGTTGTAAAATTACTTAACATAACACTTTTAAAAAGATAGGGGTTAATATGCGTTATGAAATAATTTCATCAAAATTAAATTTACCAATACAAATAAATATTTT
>JAFGUR010000276.1 GCA_016938425.1 Fusobacteriaceae bacterium | reverse complement strand
TAGTTTGTTGCAAAACTCCAATACCTTTATTTTACTTACATAAAAAACTATGTTTTTTATATAATCCCCCACCTTCGGCGGGGAAAGAGAGGGATAGTCGGGGCGGAGCCCGAACCCACGGCAAGGAAGTATCCTCGCTACTCCATAATTCGACTAAAGACTTAAAAGTCTAAGTCTCATTAAAACCAATAAAACCCATATTCGTATTATTTTTAGCTGTTACATATATTTTTTTAGTTTTGCAACTAGCTAGATTATTAATTATAATTTGTTAGATAATTTTAGTAGAATAACCATCATAAGGAAGTTTTTAAGATTTTCTTTAGAAAACTTTCTCTATGAAACTTAGTAATCCCTAGTTCTAAAATTTTTTCTCTATGTAATTTAGTCCCATAACCCTTATGTTTTTCAAAAGAATATTCTGGATGTTCTTTTGCAATTTCTAGCATGATTTTATCTCTTGTTACTTTTGCAATGATACTTGCAGCAGCAATACTTAAACTTTTTGAATCACCCTTAATTACAAATTCTTGATTATTTTCATATTCTCTGATAAGTTGATTTCCATCTACAAGGACGAAGCCTTCTTCTCCCAAATCTTCCAAAGCTCTTCTCATTGCGAGGAAATTAGCGTTTAGTATGTTTAGTTTGTCAATTTCTTCTACCGTTCCAATTCCCACTCCAACTTTACATTTTTCAATAATAATATCAAAAAGTTTCTCTCTTTTTTTTTCAGTTAATTTTTTAGAGTCATTTATTAAATCAAATTCTTCGCAATAGTTATCAATTATAACTGCAGCAGCTACAACAGGACCAGCAAGAGGGCCACGACCTGCTTCATCTACTCCAATTATGACTTTTTTATAATTTTTATCAAATTCATATAATTCGTTCATGTTTCTCCCTTTAATTTTCGACATTCTTTACCAAATCATTAGAGATTATTATTTTTATAATCCATTAAAAGTTATTCCAACATTCTTTAAAGTTTTCATATAATCTTCTGGTAATTGACCAATAATTTCAATATATTCGTTAGTAATAGGATGGTTAAATCTAAGTAAATATGCGTGTAACATTTGCCTTTGGGCTACATCTTTTCCATTACCATAAGTTTTATCTCCTTCAATAGGATATCCTAAATGTTTCATATGAACTCTAATTTGATGAGTACGTCCTGTTTCTATATCAACTTTTACAAGAGAATGCTTATTTCCTTCACCGATTACTTTATAATTAGAAATAGCTATTTTACCATTTTTATCAACCACAGTCATTTTTTTTCTATCATTAGGATTTCTTCCAATTAAAGTTTCAATTCGCCCTTCTTTATTTTTCATAATTCCTTTTACAATAGCTAAATATGTTTTTTTAATAGTTTTATCTTTAAACATATCAACTAATTTAACATGAGCTTCATCTGTTTTAGCAATAACAATAAGACCACTGGTGTCTTTATCTAAACGGTGAACAATTCCGGGTCTAATAACCCCATTAATTTTAGATAAATCTTTTATATGATACAAAACAGCATTTACTAGAGTTCCAGTATAGTTGCCTGGGGCAGGATGAACAACAACACCGGGATTTTTATTAATGACTAGCATATAAGAGTCTTCAAAAACTATATCTATAGGAAAATTTTCAGGTTCAATATCTAAAATTTCAGGTTCTGGAATTTTAACTATTATGATTTCATTTCCTTTTATTTTATTACCTGCTTTAATTTTTGTCTTTCCTTCTACTTCTATCATTTCATTATCAATTAACTTTTGTAAATAAGACCTTGTTAATTCCTCAACTTTTTCATTTATAAAAGAATCTATTCTTTTACCTTTATCTTCAATGCTTGCCTCTATCACAATTTCTTCTACCATTTTTCCCTCTTTCGATTTTTAAATATCAATAAATTATATAAAAATTATCTATTTAAGTCAAATTAGTATATTTATAAAGATATTATTCAAAATTTTATCTTTTAATTCTTAAATAAATAAAGTATACTATATTGATAGTATATGTTCAAAATTTACTTTACAAGAAGGTGGAATTATTATGTTTAAATTTATTAAAGATATCGATGATAAATCCTACAAAGCTCAGTATGGAGTTTTAGAAGCTTTAAAATACATTGGCCCAGGGCTTTTGGTAACAGTAGGATTTATAGACCCAGGAAATTGGGCTTCAAATTTGGCAGCAGGTGCAGATTATGGATATACTTTACTTTGGATGGTAACTCTTTCTACAATAATGCTTATAATTTTGCAACACAATGTTGCTCATTTAGGAATCTCAACTGGTTTATGTCTTTCAGAGGCAATTAGTACCCATATGAAACCTAAAACAAGTAAGCTTATTTTATTTTCAGCTATGGTAGCTTCAATTTCAACTTCACTAGCAGAAATATTAGGTGGGGCAATTGCACTTCAAATGCTTTTTAAAATTCCAATAAAAATTGGAGCAATTTTGTGTGCAATTCTTATTTTTATTTTGCTTTTAACAAATTCATATAAGGCGATAGAGAAATTTATCATAGCTTTTGTTTCAATAATTGGACTGTCATTTTTATATGAACTATCTTTAGTGTATATTGATTGGCCTCAAGTTTTAAAAAGTTCTGTTACTCCAGCGTTTCCTAAGGGTTCAATGATTGTAATAATGAGTGTACTTGGAGCTGTTGTTATGCCTCATAATTTATTTTTACATTCAGAGGTTATTCAAAGTAGACAATGGAATAAAGAAGATGAAAAGATTATAAAAAAGCAATTGAAATATGAGTTTTTAGATACATTGTTTTCTATGGGGATTGGATGGGCAATTAATAGTGCAATGATTATATTAGCAGCTTCAGCATTTTTTAAGAGTGGGGTTTCTGTCGAAACTTTAGAGCAGTCAAAAAATTTATTAGAACCACTTTTAGGGAAACATGCAGGAATAGTCTTTGCAGTAGCTCTATTATTTGCGGGGATTTCTTCAACAACAACTTCAGCAATGGCAGCAGGTAGTATTTTTGCAGGGGCTTACAAAGAACCTTTTGATATGAAAGATAATCATTCAAAATTAGGTGTTTTGATCTCTATTTTAGGGGCAACAATTATTATTTTCTTTATATCAAATCCTTTTAAAGGACTAATTATATCTCAAGTTATTCTTAGCATACAACTTCCAATAACGATTTTTTCTCAAGTTTTTTTGACTTCTTCAGAAAAGGTCATGGGAACTCATGCAAATAGTAAATGGACTAAATTTATACTTTATCTTTTAGGAATTATTGTTACTGTTTTAAATATAGCTTTAGTTGTTAATATAGCTCTATAAACTAAAAAACTGTTGATAAATAATATCAACAGTTTTTGATTACAAAATTATTTAATAGTAACAAACATTTTTAGATCTAATTCATTTCCATTATTAGCACCTTTTAAATTATAAGTAATGTTACCAGATTTTGTCCATGCAGTTTCTTTATTTAAAGTTAAATTTCCTATAATATCTCCTGCAATTTTAGTTTCTTCACTTCCAGATTCAACATTTCCTTTTACATCTAAAATTACTTCATCAGCTTTTACCTCTTTTATAGTGTAAATTAATTTTCCAGTCATTGTAATAGCACCAGATTTATTAACTGCTTGTTCAAAAGTATCTCCAATTTTTAATTCTTTATCAGGAAAAGTAATCGTAGAATTTTCAAAATTTGATTTTAAAACTTCTTCGTTCATTAAACCTTGCATTTGAACTTTAGCTTGCTCTCTTTGTTCTGCAGGTAAAGATTCAACCATCCCAGCATACAAATTTTCAACACCTTTAACAGCGATTAATTTTCCTTTTGAGTCAAGAGTAAATGTGAAAGGTTTTCCAGTCATACCTTTAAACATAGGATTCATCATTTTACCATACATTTCTTCTTGTGTTTTAGGATTATCAACTATAGGTAAATCGGAACCAGCTTTCATTTTTTGCCCCATAATTTCCATATCCATAGAAATTTTCTCAAAACTAGTTTCTAAATCAGTATTCTCTCCAGCTTTTTTTACTTTATATTTAGTTACAAATTCCATATCTGTTAAAGTATTCATTTTTTGCCCTTGAGAAGTCATAGTCATGTCCATTTTCAAATTTAATGTTTGCTTAAATTCATTACCATCTTTAAAAGTATATTGCAATTTTAAGGGTTTTTCACAAGAGGCTAACAATAAAACCATTACAAACATCAACATCATTAATTTAATTTTTTTCATTTTAATATTCTCCTTGTATTTTATATAATTTCAACGTCATATATTTTAACATAAAATTAACTACAACGCAAACTTTTTTGTAATAAAATAAAAAAATCTAAGCTTAACTTAGATTTTTATATCGCGACAAATAATGATTTTTCATTGGAATATATAACATTTCCGGGTTTAGAATCTTTAGGTTTTTTTACAAATTTCTTTCTACAATAGTCAATTCTCACAGTATTTCCTGCTGAAACTTTTGAATTTTTAGCACATAGTTCTGCAACTTTTAATAAAGTTTCTTCTTTTACGTCGTCTCTATAGTTTTTTATAACTACATGGCTTCCGGGCAAATCCTTAATATGGAACCAAAAGTCATCACCATCAGCAAGTTTAAAAGTAATATACTCGTTTTCCTTATTGTTTCTTCCATAATAAACTCTAAATCCGTCTATTTCTTCAAAGGGAATATCTACTGTATTTTTTTGTTTTTTCCCTTTGACTTGTTTTTTTATAATTATTTTATTTTGAATAAATTCTTCTTTTAAAGTTTTTAATAATTCTAATGTTTCTGATTTTTCTAGATAAAATTTCAATTCTTCAAAATATTTTAACTCTTCACTAATCAGTTCTTCTCTTTCCAAAGCATGTAAAACTCCACGTTTCCCTTTATTATATTTTTTATAATATACATCTAAATTCTGTTGGGGAGAAAGCTTTTCATCTAGTTCAATCAAAACATTATTATTGTGATAAAAATCAAATACTTCTACCACTTTCATTCTAGGTTTTATCATATAAAGATTTGCAGCCAAAATATCTCCGATTTCTTTAAATCTTTCATATTTTTCCATTTCATTTTGGTCTTTTTTCAAGTTTTCCAAAATTTTCTCATGTTTTTTAATTCTACTTTTTAATGCCTTGTCTAACTCTTTTCTAATATCAGAAGTTTGATTGTCAGACATGGTTTTTTCCATGTAATAATTTACAAGTGTATTTACAGCTTCAAACTTTTCCTCTTCATAACCTTTATATTTTTCATATTCTAAAAATGAAGCAAAAGCAATTTTATTATTTTTATAATAAATTACTGGTTTAGCTTCTAAAGTCAACATTTTTTTAAACTCTTCATAAGAAGTACATCTTTCATTGTTAAACTTTCCAATTCCTTGGACTTTTAAAGATAAATTTCCTTTAAAACTTTCAAAGTTTTCTTCATTTACACTTTCAATTAAAACTTTATCATCCACTTTAGGTTCTTCATAAGGGGCATTGGGCATTAAAAGTCTAAAAGAACTTTCTTCTAGAGAAAACTTTTTCATCAAGTCCAAAATTTTATTCTCATTATCTAAAATAAATATATTTGAATGTTTTCCTGTTAGCTCTACTATCAATTTAAATCTTTTCAAAGCTCCTAGTTCATCAATTCTTGTAAAATAAATTATAATTATTCTGTCATTTTGAAATTGTTTTATCTCTTCTACCTGTGCAGACATAAGAAATTTTTTTAATGATAAAGAAAAATTAAGGGGCTTTTCAGGTGCCAACTCTTTATTTTCTCTAATATAAACAAGGGGTAAAACAGGATTTATTGAAAAATATAAATTGTCCTTTCCAAAAAATAAAGAAAAAGATAATTTGTCATATTGAATAACTCTTGATACCCTTTTATTTTGTAGTTTTTCATTCAATTCATTAATCAAATATTTTAAATTGTTTCCATCTATATATAACATTTACATCACCTTTTGCTATTATAACATATAATTTATGATTACAAAGTCTAATTTTTTATTTTGTAATAAATTACTTAACTTTTCTTTAAAAATTTTGTATAATCAGAAGAAATCAATTGGGAAAATTTAGTAATTAGTAATGGAGAATATTTTTAACCACTAGATGACACAGATTATGATAATTAAAAGTGAAAAGTGAATAGTTAAGAGTTAAGAAATTTTTTTCTGTGAATATCTAGTGTAAATCTAGTGGTTAAAGAATTTTTTTTGATTAAGTTAATATCCCAAAAAATCCCCCAAAATTTTTGGGGGATTTTATATAAATTTCTATTTTCCTAAAACGCTCACTACTGCATCTCCAACTTCATTAGTTTTTGCAGTTCCTCCCATGTCTGGAGTAACATCTTTACCTTCTACCATTACTTTTTCCATAGCTTCCAACACTTTTTTACCCCAAGTTTCATATCCAAAATAATCTAACATTTGACTAATTGACCAAATACTTGCTAATGGATTTGAAATCCCTTTCCCAGCAATGTCTGGAGCAGAACCATGAATTGGCTCAAACATTGATGGATATTTTCTTTCAGGATTTACATTTGCCCCTGCTGCAAGCCCCATTCCTCCTGCTATTGCAGCTCCAAGGTCTGTTAATATATCTCCAAATAGATTAGATGTTACAACCACTTCAAATCTTTTAGGGTCTTTAACCATAAACATAGCAGCCGCGTCTACCAAGTATGAGTATGTTTTTACTTCTGGATATTCTTTCCCCACTTCTTGAAATATTTCATCCCAAAATACCATTGAATAATTTAAAGCATTGGCTTTAGAAATTGAAGATAAAGTTTTTCCTTCTTTTTTCGCAACTTCATAGGCATATCTAATAACTCTTTCTACACCTTTTCTCGAAAATACTCCTGTTTGTAAAACAACTTCATTTTCTTTTCCTTTAAATAACCAATCTCCAGCTCCTGCATACTCTCCTTCAGAATTTTCTCTGATGAAAAGCATGTCTATATCTTCTCTTTTTACATCTTTTAATGGGCAAGGAGCCCCTTTTAAAAGGGTTACAGGTCTTATATTTATATATTGGTCAAAACCTTTTCTAATTCTAAGTAATAAATCCCACAAAGAAATATGGTCTGGAACACCGGGAAATCCAACAGCCCCCAAATAGATAGCATCAAATTCTTTTAATTTATCCATTCCATTTTCATCCATCATTTTTCCATGTTTCAAATAATATTCACAACCCCAAGGAAAATGAGTATATTCCACTTTAAACGTCCCATCTAACTCAGCAACTTTATTTAAAACTTTTATACCTTCTTCTAAAACTTCTGGTCCAATTCCATCTCCAGCAATAACTGCAACTTTAAAAATTTTCACTTATAACCTCCTGTTTTTTCCAAAATAAATTACCCTTAAATTAGTATAATTATACAAATTTTTGAAAATATTGTAAACAAATAAATGAAAGAAATTGTCCTTTAATTTGAGGACTATTTAACATATTTCTAAAGTAACCTTAATATATTGTAAAAAAACTTAAAATAGTTTATAATGTTTAATAAACTTAAAATGGGTTAGTTGTAATCTAAATATAAAATTATAAATGAAAGTGAGTGAATTATGATTTATACACCAAAAAAAATTGTAGAAGAATTAGACAAATACATAATTTCTCAAGATGAGGCTAAAAAATCAGTTGCTATCTCTTTAAGAAATAGATATAGAAGAAAACTTGTAGAAAATGAAGAATTACAAAAAGAAATAAGTCCTAAAAATATAATTTTAGTTGGACCAACAGGTGTTGGGAAAACTGAAATTGCTAGAAGGATTGCAAAAGTAAATAATTCTCCATTTATTAAAATAGAAGCTACCAAATTTACAGAAGTGGGATATGTTGGAAAAGATGTAGAGTCAATGATTAAAGACCTTGTAAATTTAACATTTAACATGATAAAAAATGAAAAGTATGAAGAGTTAAAATCATCAATGTTACCTATAGTTAAAGAAAAAGTTTTAAATAAAATCTTTGAAAATCCAAGTGAACAAGAAAAAAAAGATTTAGATAGTGGGAAATATGATGATTATGAAATTGAGATAGAAAAAAAAACTGCTAAACAAGAAGGGCCTGTTATTGAAGTGTTTGGAGCACCTATGGGAGAAGGCGAAGGAATTAATGATATTATAGATAACCTTATGAAAGATCTTGGAGGGAAAAAATCTAAAATCGTTAAAATGAAAATTCCAGATGCAATAGATTATCTTTTAAAGGAAGAAATTGACTCGACATTAGATATGGACAATGTTTCTTCTGAAGTAATAAAAAGGGTAGAAGAAGATGGAATTATTTTTATTGATGAAATAGATAAAATTGCAGACAAAGGGAACAATAACAGAGGAGATGTTTCAAGACAAGGGGTTCAAAGAGATATTCTTCCAATTGTTGAAGGAACAACTGTTATGACAAAATATGGGGCTTGTAAGACTGATCATATTTTATTTATTGCTGCAGGAGCATTTACTATGTCATCTCCAAGTGATTTAATGCCTGAATTGCAAGGAAGATTTCCAGTAAGAGTTAAGTTAAAAAGCTTAGTTAAAGAAGATTTTGTAAAAATTTTGACAAAAGTTGAAAATAATCTCTTAAATCAATATATTGCACTTTTAAAAGTTGATAATGTTGATTTAGCTTTTACTAAAGGGGGTATTGAGCAAATTGCTGAAGTAGCAATTAAATTAAATAATACAGTTGAAAATATTGGGGCTAGACGACTTCATTCTGTGTTAGAAAAATTATTAGAAAAATTGATGTTTGAAGCTCCTTATGAAGAGAGAAAAACAGTTAAAATTGGGAAAAAAGAAGTAGACGAAGTATTTCAAATTAAAGAAAAATCTGAGAACTTAAATAACTATATATTGTAGGTGGGGAAATGTATTTAAAAGCTTTAGAAGTTAACGGGTTTAAATCTTTTGCTGAAAAAATAAAGATTGAATTTACAAAAGGAATTACTTCTGTTGTGGGGCCTAATGGTTCAGGGAAATCTAATATTTTAGATGCTATTCTTTGGGTTTTAGGGGAACAGAGTTATAAAAATATTCGTGCAAAAAAATCACAAGATGTTATTTTTTCTGGTGGGAAAAATAAAAAAGAAAAGTCTTTTGCTGAGGTTAGTCTTTTCATTGATAATTCAGATGGAACACTTCAAAGTGAGGCAAAAGAAATAAAAGTTACAAGATATATTAATAAAAATGGAGAAAATTTTTATTTTATAAATGATGAAAAATCAAGATTAAAAGATATTCAAGAACTTTTTATGGATACAGGTGTTGGGAAATCTGCTTATTCTGTAATTGGGCAAGGTAAAGTTGAGAGAATTGTTAGTTCTTCTTCTCAAGAAATCCGTTCTATTATTGAGGAAGCAGCTGGAATAAAAAAAATTAAACTTCGTAAAACAGAAGCTGAGAATAAACTTGGAAAAGTAGAGCTTGAAATTGAGAAAATTTCTTATGTTGAAAAAGAATTATATGAAAATTATAAGAATATTTCTAAACAAGCTGAAAAAGCTTTGAAATATAAAGAATTAAAAATGGAAAGTGAAAAATTAAAAAAAGCTATATTTTTTAAAGAAAAATTTGAAAAAACAGAAGAGTTTGAAAATATTTCTGAGAAATATAAAAATATAGAAGAGCTTAATGAAAATTCACAAAATGAATTTGTTTTAAAGGAAGAAACTTTAGAAAAAACTTTAGAAGAAAGAAATTCTATAAATGAAAAATACGATCAATTAAATTTAAAAAATAAAGAGCTTGAAAAAGATTTAGAAATTTTGGGAAATAATCGTATTCGTTTAATAGAAAGAATTAAAAATCTTGACAAGGAAATTTCTGAAAAAAATAACGATATCTTATATTTGATAGAAAAAAAAGAACAAAGAGAGAAAAAAATTGAAGAACTTGCTACAAAAGAAACAGAGTTAAATAGTTTTATTGATAATGAAGAACTTAGTAATGAAGAAACTAATAATTTTTTGAGAGAAAAAGAACTTGCTTATGAAACACTTGAAAATAAATTACAATCGACAAGAGAGAAAGTTCTTGATATTGAGGTCGAAAGAGTTAAGTTTTTAAATGACATAGAAGAGGCAGATAGAAAAGAGAATACATTTAGTAAAAAAATTAAACAATTAGAAGATGAAATTAAAGAGAAACAATTGGAAAAATCTGAAGTTGAAAAATTATACAAACTTTTAGAAAAAGAAAAAGAGTCTTTAGAAATAGAAAAAAAAGTAACTGATGATGATTTTATTGATACACAAAATAAGCAAAAAAATAATGAACTTATTTTAAGAGAAACTTTAAAATCTAAGGATGAATTGGAGTACACTCTTAGAAATAAGACTTTAAAATTTGATAACTTAAAAAAAATTGATGAAAGTAATGAAGGTTTTTTTAAGGGAGTAAAATTAATTATCAATGAAAAAGTCAATGGAGTCTATGGACCTGTTTTATCTTTAATTGAAATTCCAGAGAAATTTATGACAGCAATAGAAAGTGCTTTAGGTAATAGTTTACAAGATATTGTTGTAGATAGTGGAGAAACTGCAAAAAAATGTATGACTCTTTTACGTGAAAAAAATGGTGGGCGTGCAAGCTTTATCCCTCTTGATCTGATAAAACCTCAAAGCATTTTGTTTAACGTGAGACAAAGTGATGGAATTTATGGGATAGCAAGCAATCTTATAAAATATGACTCAAATATAAAAAAAGCTATTGATTTTGTTTTTGATGGAATTTTAGTTGTAGAGAACATGAATAAAGCATTGGAAGTTCAAAAAAATGGAAGTTTTAGAGGGAGAATAGTAACTTTAGAAGGAGATATTCTTGCTACCAATGGTCGTATGACTGGAGGAGAACAAGCAAAATCAGCAAGTAACTTAATATTTGAGAGAAAAAAAGAAATTAAAAAACTTGAAGATGAAATAAAAGAATTAAATATTTCCTATGAAAGCAAATCTAAAATTTATTTTGAAAAAAATACTAGTAATAATGAACTGTTAAGTAAACTTGATAAATTGAAAGAAAAGAAAGAAGAGATATTTAATCGCCTTGAAGAAAAAAAGAGAGAGTATAATGAAAAATCTTTTGCATATAATGTAGCTACAAAGGTTTTAGAAACTTTAGAGTTTGAAAAACTAGAGGTAGAAGAATCAATAGATGAATTTATTATCAAAAGAGAAAAAGCAAATATTTCAATTAAAGAGCTTGAGAGAAAGCTTGAAGATATTAAAAACTTGATTGTTCAATTAGATGAAGAAAAATCAAATGCTAAAGAGTTTTTAGAAAAATATAGAAATGAAAATTCTGATAAAAGAATGTTATATGCTACAAAACTTGAAGAAAGAAAACAATTATTTGCCCTTTTAGAAAATTTTGCCAATGAACTAAAAGATACAGAAGAAGAAATTTTAAAAGCAAAAAAAATAATTGAAAGTGCTAGAGAAGAAAAAACAGATAGTGAAGAAAAATCTGAACTTCTTCTTTTAGAAATTGAAGAAAAGAGAGAAATTAATAAAGCAGATACTTTAGAACTGGAAGCTCTAAATTCTAAAATCAAAGAGTTAGACTTGCTAGAAAAAAAACTTATTGTTGAGATTAAAAACATTGAAACAGAAATTGTTAAACAAGAAAATCTCTTAAACAACACAAGAGAAAAAATGGATAAACTTAAATATTCAATAGAGGATTTTGAAGAAAAATTAGCTTCTTTAGAACAAGTAGAGTTGGTAGAGTTAAAAGAAGATTTGATAAATGCTAAGAAAAATCTAAAAGTATTTGAAAGCAGAATTCAGGCTTTAGGGTACGTAAATCTTTTAGCGGTAGAAGAATATGAAAGTGCAAAAGAGAAATATGAATTTCTATATAATCAAAAAAATGATTTGGTTGAAAGCAAGAAAAATCTGATTACATTAATTAAAGAAATTGAAGATGTTATTAAAGCGTCATTTAGAGAAGCTTATGAAGAGATAAACAAAAACTTTAATTACATGTGTAAAGAAATCTTAAATAACTCTATTGGAAGTCTACAAATTCAAGACGAAGACAATTTACTTGAATCTGGTGTGGAACTTATGGTTAAGTTTAAAAATAAAAAATATCAAAGTTTGAGTCTCCTTTCTGGAGGAGAAAAATCAATGGTTGCAGTTGCTTTAATAATGGCGATATTTATGTATAAACCAAGTCCATTTACTTTCTTTGACGAAATTGAAGCAGCCCTTGATGAAAGTAACACAAAAAGACTTTTGAAAAAATTAAAGGAATTCACTGATAAATCACAGTTTATTTTAATAACTCACAATAAGCATACAATGAAAGAATCAGATCAGTTGTATGGTGTAACAATGAATAAAGAAATTGGAGAATCAAAGATACTTTCGGTTATTTTATAGTATTAAAAATTGTGGAAGGTTTTTAATACTGTATAAAATTATAAAATTTTAGTAATATTGTAGTATTGTAGGGGGGAAAGACATGGAGAGATTAGGGAATTTATTGAAAAGTATTGACGGGAAAGGCTATAAAGCTTATAAGGAAATATCTGGGAAATATAAGATTAAAGATTTAGAGTTAGAAATTTTAAATGTTCAAGGAGATCCTTTTGCTAGTCCAACTTTATTTGAGTTGACTATTAATCTTAGAAGACTTCTTGATAATATTGAACTTTTTAATAATAAAGTTAGGCAAGTTGCCTTTGAAGATTATCTTTTGAGAGAGCTTTTTGAAAAAATTAAACTGGAAAATCTTGAGAATGAAATAATCATTCAAAAACCATCAATGGAAGTTTTAAGAAGAACAGCAATCAATATAAAAGGTGAGTTTTTACATATAAAATACTATATGAATCTTCCAGCTAAAGGAAGAAATGTTTTAGGACATTCTGCCTTAAAAAAAATTAATGATTACGCATTAAAAATTGAAGGTTTTTTAGTTGGATTTGATATGAAAAAAGCTAGAAAACATGTTGTTTTACAAGAAAATATAGAAGATTTAAGAGAACAAATTACAAAAGAAAAAATAAAAGTATTTATTGGGAATGGCTCTATTCTAAAAAAAGATTATATTCTAAATTCTCCTAAAACTTTAGAAAAAGAGTTTATTTTAAAAAATGGAGAAAAGATAAAAGGACTTTGTATAAAAGAGGGGATAACAGTTATTACAGGGTATGATTTTCAAGGGAAAAGTACTTTGTTGCAAGCAATTTCTAGAGGGATTTACAATCATATAGAAGGTTCAGGACTAGAGTATTTACTAACAAATAGAGAAGCTGTAAATATCTTTGCAGAAAAAAATAGAGTAATTCATGGATTAGATATGAGTTCTTTTATAAAAGAGGAAAATCGTGCTAGACATTATGATGAAAGTTGTGCTTCTAGTTTAATTTCTCAAACAGCAAACTTGTTAGAAGCCATAGAAGTGGGAACTCCCCTTCTTTTGATTGATGAGGACACTTCTGTAGTAAATTTTTTATACAGAGATAAAAATCTTAAAAATTATTTGGAAGGTATTGAATATTCAGTTCCTTTTATAGAAAAAATGAAAAAAATCTATGCAAACTATAATATATCGTCTATAATTGTAACTAGTTCAATAGAATCTTTTGTAAATTGCGCTAACACAGTTATACTTATGAAAAATTATGAACTTATTGATATTTCAAATAATATTGTTAAAAAAGAGTACTCGAATACGAAAGATAATGACTTTAGTATTACACGTAGAAAAGTGAATGTCGAAAAAACACTTGAAGATTTTCAAGGCAAAAAATACAAATTTAAAACTTGTGGAACAAATTTTATTTCTTTTGGAAAAGAAGAAATACAAATTAATTCAAATAATTATATAATTGATAATGGCCAATTAAATTTTATTGGTGAGGTAATAAAAAAGATTTTTAGTAGAGAAGAACTTCATGAAAAAACTCTTAGAGAAATTCTGGAAACATATGAAAGACGTTTTGAAAATGAAGGGATAGAAGAAGTCCTTGATACTAAAAATGGAATGTTAACTTTTGCACGGAAATATGAAATTGCATTGGTAATTAATAGATTTCCTAAAAAATTATATATAGATGAAGTTTGATTAAGAAAGTACACAAGTTAAAATTGCTTAGACAAAAGGAGTAAAAATGGGAATTTTAGGTTTTATATTTAATTTAATAACTACTTTTAGGAACTATCTCTATGATAAATATATATTAAGAATTAACAGAGTTAAAGATTTAAGGGTAGTTTGTGTAGGAAACATCACAGTAGGTGGAACTGGGAAAACACCAGCAGTTCAATACTTTGCAGAAAAATATAAATCTTTAGGCTACAATGTAGCTGTTGTTTCTAGAGGGTATAAAGGGAAAAGGAAAAAGGACCCTTTTTTAGTTAGAGATAACAAAACAATTTTTGGAACAACAAAAGAAGCTGGAGATGAAGCATATTTGCATAGTTTAAAGCTTAAAATTCCTGTTATTGTAAGTAGAAATAGATTTGAAGGATGTCTAATGGCCAAGAGAGTTTTAGATGCAGATCTAGTTATCTTAGACGATGGATTTCAACATAGAAAATTATGGAGAGACAAAAATATTGTTCTAATTGACGCAACAAACCCTTTTGGTTATGAGAAACTTTTACCAGATGGAACTTTAAGAGAATCAGTGAAAGGGCTTAATAGAGCAGATGAGATAATAATTACAAAATCTGATTTAGTCGATGACTTGATTCTTACAAATATTAAAGAGAGACTGACAATATATAATAAGCCAATATCAATGGCTACTCATGGACCTACTAAACTATATGGATATAACGGGAAGGATATGAAACTTGATAAAGTAAGAGATAAAAATGTTTTGATATTTTCTGCTTTAGCAAATCCTCATCAGTTTGAAGAAACTATAAAAAAACTAAATCCTAAAGAGATATCTACAATAGAATTTAGTGATCATCATGAGTTTAATAAAAGAGATATAGATAAAATAATTGCAAAATCAAATGATATAAATGCTGATATGGTTATTTGCACAGAGAAAGACTTTGTTAAATTAAAAGACATATATGAAATTCCAAAACTTCATATTCTTGCTATTGAATTTAACATTTTGGAGGATAATATATGTTGGAAATTTTAAGAGAAAAGAATATTGAAAAGTTTGTAGAAGTTTATAAAAATAAAGAGTTGCCAGAAATATTAAAGGATACAATAGAATTTAATAATTATAGATCATATTTTTCAATAGACTCAGTAGGGAATATAAAAACTAAAGAACCTAATTGGGCGTTGATTAAGTTAACATTATTAGGAAATGATTATTTAGAGGATTATTTTAAAGACGGACTTTTTATTACAGAAAAAAGGAAAATACATAAGATAGATAGACTCTCTAACTATGATATAAACCATTTAGAAAAGAATTTATACAAAATTTATTATAATAGAGATTTGAATATTAGTTATAGATATACTAAAGAATTTATATTAAAAGATAAAGAGTTATTTATTAAAAAGATTTCAAACTATGTCCTTTTAAACAATATAGATAGCAGAAAAAGTATTATTACTTATGCATTTATAGAAGCATTAAAATTTGTTGATAAACAAAATATTGATTATATAATTTTAAGTTATTTACCATATATAATAACTTACCCAAGTTATATTGAAAATAATTTTTTTAAAGGGTCTAACGAAACTGTTGAAAATCATGATATTTTAGAATTAGCTTATATAAAATTAATGAGTTATGGATTAAGTGAAAATAAGGATAAATACTTTCAAAATCTTTATAATTATAATAAATCAAATAAGAAAACATATGATTTTAAAGAATTATGTAAAAAGTTAGAGGTAGGAAATATATGAGATGTACTAAATGTGGTGAGTTATTAATAGGAGCTGTTTGCAACAGTTGTCAAAGTAACCATAAACCATTGCTATATAAACTTGCTGACGAATGTCAAACAAGAAGAGAATATGATGAAGCTTTGAAATATTATGAACTAATAAAAAATTCTACTGACAATCAAGATGAACTTAATGATATAAATAAAACCATTGCTAAAATTGGATTTTCCCTAACAGACTTAACAGGGAAAGAATTGCAACATGAAAAAATTAGGAATTTTTTCTTTAATTATTCAAATCTTATTTTAAGTATTTTAGTTTTAATTGGACTTTTTTTCTTTATTGTTAAAGTAATGTGAGTTTAAATAAGGAGATATAAATGTTAAAATATTTAGATAAAAATTTAATTTTGAAAATTGATAAAAAAATGAATAAAGAAGAAGTATTGAATTATATGATTAATTTAATTACAGAAAAAACTAAACTTGTTAATGACAAAGAAAGTTTAAGGGAAAAAATATTTGCAAGAGAAAGCTTGGGAACAACTGGAATAGGTAGAGGAGTTGCAGTCCCACATGCAAGGATAGAAGAAATAAATGATATTATTTTTTCTATTGCATTAATGGAATACCCTATTGAAGACTATCTTACACCTGACAGTGAAATTCCAAAAATAATTGTTTTAGTGGCAAGTCCAAAGTCTAAAAATAGTGAGTATTTAAAACTTTTATCTGATATTTCAAGATGGTTTAGAGTAAAAGAAAATAGAGATAACTTAATACTTGCTTCAACTACAGAAGATTTGAAAGAAGAATTATTAAGTTTATTAGGAGAATAGAATGCGTTTGGGAATTTTTGGGGGTAGTTTTGATCCTATTCATTTAGGTCATTTAATTGTTGCAGAGTATACTAAAGAACTTATGAATTTAGATAAAATTATTTTTATTCCTGTTGGTAATCCTTCTCATAGAGAAAATTCTTTGAGTTCATGGGAACATAGATTGAAAATGATAGAACTTTCAATAGAAGATAATCCTTCCTTTGAGGTATCTAAAATTGAAATACTTTCAAATAAAAAAAATTATACTTATGATACTCTTATAGAATTAAAAAAAAATTATCCAACTGATGAAATTTTTGAAATAATTGGAGAAGATTCTGCAGATTATTTGCATAAATGGAAAAATTATGAAGAGTTGATTAGTTTGTGTAAGTTTATTGTATATAGGAGAGATGGCTATGATTTTATTTCAAGTAATGAGAATATTATAGTAATTGACAGCCCTAAAATTAATATTTCTGCTACTTTTATAAGAAATAAAGTTAAAAAGAATGAAAGTATTAAATATTTAGTAAACGATAAAGTGTTAGAGTATATAGAAAATAATAAATTGTATAAATAGAGGTGCTATTATGGTTATAAAAAAAGAATATACAACTAAAATTGTAACTGAAAAACCAAGAGAAGGAAAAGGGATTATTGAAGGTTTTAGATATCTTGATTCCCATGAACTTTCAAATTCATTAAAAGGGTTTTATGTAAATGAACTTCAAGTTAATAGCGAAGTTGGATTTCATAGACATCTTGTAGATGAAGAAATATATTTCATTCTTGAAGGAGAAGGAATAGTTGATGATAATGGAATAGAAGAAAAGGTAGAAGCAGGAAGTTTAATATATACAAGAAAAGGGCAAGGACATGCTTTGAAAAATATTGGGGACACGCCTTTAAAATTTGTTGCTTTTATAGTTGATATAAAATGAAGACTATAATATTCCCAGGTTGGGCCTCTTTTAAATCTTTTTATGCTAAAGAATTATTAGAGGATTTTTTTTATGATATTCCTTTTCAAGGTGAAGAAGTAAATGTAATCGCTTGGTCTATGGGGACTTTAAAAGCTTTAGATTATATAAAAAATACTTCAGTAAATAAATTGATTTTGATGGCACCAACAACTGAATTTTTAAAACAAAATAATCCCAAACTTATAAATTCAATGATTATAGGATTAAAAAGAAATAAAGAAAAAACTTTGAAAGAATTTTATAATCTTTGTTTTTCAGATTTAAAATTGTCTGAAAAATTTTACGAAGAATATTATGAAGAGATTAGCCAAATGGATACAGATTCTTTAATTGAAGGATTAAAATTTTTAAAAAATCAAAAAATAGATAAACTTGATTTTTCAAAAGTAAAAGAAGTTCATATAATTTTGGGGAATAAGGATAAGATAATTCCTATAGAAAATAATTTTGAATTTTTAAGTTTTGGGAAAATTTACAAATTCGACTTAGGACATAATTTTATTTATAAAAATGATGAATTAAGCGCCTTAGTAAGGAGCATTATTAATGATTAAGAAAGAAACAGTAAAAAAAAATTTCTCTAAAAGTGCAGAAAGTTATGATAATTATGCTATTGTTCAAAAACATATGGCACATCAATTAGCAAATTTTTTACCAATACTTTCAGGTGAAATTGAAATTTTAGAGATAGGAGCAGGGACAGGTATTTTTACTAAGCTATTATTAAAAAAATATCCTCTAGCAAAAATAACTTTATTAGACATTTCAGAAAATATGATTGAAGCTTGTAGAAGTAAATTTGGAGAACAATTAGATTATATTGTTGATGATGCAGAGAATTTTTCTACAAATAAAAAATTTGATTTAATAGTGTCAAATGCTACTTTTCAATGGTTCAATGATTTGGGGAAGTCTCTTTTAAATTTAAAAAGATTTGTTAAAAAAAATGGGAATATTTATTTTTCTATTTTTTCAGAAGGGACCTATAAAGAGTTATCTTATAGTTTTAACAAATTTTCTAATGATTATAAATATTCTCAAAATTTCTATTCTATTAATTTATTGGCAAATGTTGGATTTGTATTGAAGGAAGAAATTTTTGTTGAGGAGTTTAAATCTTTATTTGATTTTTTAAAAAGTATTAAAAAAATAGGTGCACAAAGTAGCTTAAAAGATAGAAAAACTTTAACTCCCAATATATTGAAAAAAGTTGAGAAGATATACTTAGAAGAATTTAAGAAAATTAAAGCTTCAAACTATTTAACTTATGTAAAAATTTAGATGATTTTGAAATAAAGAATATTCTTTAAGAATGATTATTTTTTAGTCATAATTAAAAAAGTTCTTTATTTTTTTGAAAATCTATACTATACTAAAAAGGTATAAAATACTTTGGAGGTAAAAATATATGATAGTAAAAAAAATTGAATTTATAAAGAAAATAAACGAATATGAAGATGTTTACTCATTTTATTTTAAAAGAGATGGACTAGATTTTGAAGCTGGACAATTTTGTCACTTGTTAGTTGAAGAGGGTAAACAAAGAGAAGTTAGAGATATGTCATTTGCATCTACCCCACAAGATGATTTCTTAATGTTTACAATGCACGTAGACTCAGGAACATTCTTTAAAACTAAATTAATGAGTTTGAAAGCAGGAGATGAAATAACATTATTTAAAATTGTTGGGAAGCTAAAAATAGATAGGGAGAAAAAAGGTAAACATATCTTTTTATCTGGAGGTGTTGGACTTGTTCCTTTTAGATCTATTATAAAAAATGGAGAATTAGAAAAGGAGAAGGTAGAAATAATTCAAATTCAAAGAGGGGACTATTTATATAAAGAAGAATTAGAAAATTTAGTTAACAAATATAATGCATTAACACCAGAACAATTTGAAATTGGAATAACAGAAATAATTGAAAGAAATAGAGAAAGCAATTTTTATATGTGTGGTTCAAAAAGATTTATTGAGGGAGTAGATGAAATTTTTAAAAAATTAGATATTAATGAAGAAAATATTCAAGTAGAAGGATTTTATAAAGATAAAAATCATGGACACCAAGGAGAAAGGTCAGAATAGGCCTTTTTTATTTTACTTAATTTAAATTATAGTTAATTTACAATTAAAAAAATCAATGACTCCTGAAAAAATACTAAGTTTATTTAAAATATACTTAAAGTTATTAGATAAAAAACCGATAAATTAAAGAGATGCATGGAGGTGAATAAAAATGATGCCAAACTTTAATAATTTGGCAGCTACCATCACAGTATCTGAAAAGGGGGAAACCCCAGCAAAAGGCAGTAAAAAAGTTATAGGGAAAACTTCTGATTTTTCAGGGATTTTTGGAAAAACTAAAGTACAAAAAGAAAAGAAAAAGCAAAATTTAACTGAAAAAGTTCCTTTACATGGAATGGGAATACAAGCATTTCAGATTAGGACAGAAGAAGCTAAAAATTTAAAAGCAGGAAATTTTAGTTCGGTTTCTAAAGTGGCAAAGCCAACAGTACAAATGGATAATTCAAAAGCTAATAATGTTTTGAATGCAGGAACTTTAGAAAAAGGGAAAGAGAATTTACAAAATTTAAATTTAAGCACTAAAAACTTAAAAACTGCAGAGGACTTTGGCAAAAGAATAGAAAGTATGAATCCTGAAATTTCAAATTTGAAAGGAAAAGAAAATATTCCCAATAGTAGCTCTAAAAGTCAAGCAATTATTGGTAAAAATTCTACTTTGAAAAATGCAGAAAATTATCAAGTTCAAAAGAATCAAAAAGGACTTGTTAAAGAAGTACCTGCATTAAATAATAAAGTAGAAAATATTTCTTTTCAAAAAAATCAAATTGGAAAATTAAAATCAGAAAATGAATTAGGGATTAAGTCTAAAATTGAAGCTAAAGATAACTTGAAATTTGCATTTTCAGATAACAAAGTAGTTGCTGAAGGGAAAGAGAAACAAGGAAATGAAAACAGTAAATTAGTAACCAGCCTTTCAAGCTATGGTTTGAAAAAAATGACTGAAAATCCTAAAACTGATGAGATGTTGAAAAATAGCTTAACTATTTTGAAAAAATCAGAATTAGGGGAAGAAAACGAAAGTAAAGAGGTTAATGGCAATTCTACTTTAAGTCATTTTCAAGATTTTCAAAGTAAGTTAGCTTTGGAAGAAAATGTACTTAAAGCTAATAATTATGAAAATAATTTGAATAATTATGATGCAGTTATGCAGCAAGTAGAAAATGGAATTAAAATTAACTACAATAATCAATTAAAAGAAATGAAGATTAAGCTACAACCTGAAGAATTAGGGGAGGTAGAAGTTAAAATGACAATTGAGAACAATATAATGAAAGCTCAATTTGTTGTTGAAAATCAAAAAGTTAAAGAAATATTAGAAAGTAGATTTGATTCTTTAAGAAATGCACTTGAAAATAAAGGGTTTCAAGGAGCAGAAATTAATGTATTTGTTTCAACAGGTGGACATAAAGAAACAAGAAAACCTTTTGTATATGAGAAAAAGGGAATTTCAAAAGATGAAAAAATAAATTATTCATCAAAACTAGAAGCCTTAGATAATAATAGCAAAATTAAAGAAACTAAAAGCGATTCACGGGTAGATATTGTGATATAGGAGGATAATGAATTATGTATGTAAATAATAATCTAGGTCTAAACGATATTAAAAGTTATAATTCCGCAGAAAATACTAAAGATGGTTCAAATTTAGGAAAAGATGATTTTGTTAAGCTGTTAATGCAACAAATGAAAAGTCAAGATCCATTAGAACCAACAAGTAATACAGAATCAATTGCTCAAATGGCTAATTTTTCTTCTCTGGAACAAACAACTAATTTAAATAAATCATTTCAAGATTTATCAAGAGTATTAGTTATGAATAGTTTAGCAAACTCAGCACAAGTAATAGGGAAATATGCAACAATTCAAGATGGAAGTCAAGAGATATCTGGAAAAATCATAGGTACTTCTTTAAAAGATGGCGAGGTTATGGTAAAAGTCAGGGTAGAAGAAGGAAAAGATTTAGAATATAAACTAGGTTCAGTAATTTCTTTATCTGAGACAGAAGTAGCCAAAAAAGAATACAAAGTACTCCCTAGCAATGAGGTGTAAAACTTATTGAGGAGGTGATTTGCAATGGCGAGAATAATAAATAATGGATACTTTAATAAAGTAGCTATAAATACAGACATTCAACACAGAAATGATTCTGATAAAAAGAAATCAGAAATAAATTTTGAAGACATTTTAGATTCTGAAAAGAAATTAAAATTCTCTGCACATGCACAAAAAAGAATGGAAAGTAGAAATATAACTATTAACTCAGAAGAAATGAAAAAAATTGAAGAGAGTGTTGTAAAGTTAAGAAATAAAGGTTGTCAAGACTCTGTTATTTTATCTAAAGATAGAGCTTATGTAGTGAGCATAAAAAATAACACAGTTGTAACAGTAGTTGACGAAAGTAGTTTAAAAGATAGTATTTTTACAAATATCGATAGTATGACTTTAGTTTAAGATCTAGATTAATTCATTATCTATAGGGCTGGTCCGCAAGGGAGCCTTATTATCATGGAACGAATGAAATGATAAATAGGAGGTAGAACATGTTAGGTTCTTTATATTCAAGTATTAGTGGTATGAAAGCACATCAAACAAAATTAGATGTGGTTGGAAATAATATAGCAAATGTAAATACAACAGGATTTAAAAAAACATCTATAAATTTTGAAGAAACAATGACTCAAACTGTAAAAGGGGCTAGAGGGCCAGTAGATGGGCAAGGTGGGGTTAACCCTTCCACCATTGGGCTTGGAACAAAAGTTAGTTCAATAAATACTAACTTTGAGTCAGGAGCACAACAAACAACAGGAAGAAAAACAGATTTAAGAATTGATGGAAATGGTTTTTTTGTTGTATCTGAAGGTGCTAATAAAATGTATTCAAGAGCAGGAAATTTTAACTTAGACGGAAATGGGAATTTAGTTAATTCAAGTGGTTTAAAGGTACAAGGATGGCAAGCAACGATTAAAGAAGATGGTAGTCAAGGTATTGCTGCAGATGCAGAAGTAGGACCTTTGGCAATAAAAGTAGGGGCAACTTTACCGGGAAAAGCTACTGATACAGTAAATTTTGGTGGAAATTTAAATCAAAATGCAGGAATAAGTAACATTACTTTAAATGTAAAAGATCCAGTGACTGGTGGGAAATTAGATGTAGCGATTAAATTTAATTATGATACAACTAATGATAAATGGTATTGGAATGCAGAAGGACAAGGAGTAACAGGAAAAGGTGCTTTCCAATTGGATGATAAAGGAAATATTAAAAAATCTTTCCCTCAAGAAACAACTCCGATTCAAAATGCAAATGGAATATTAATTCAATCTCCAATTGCAGGGAAAATAACTTTCTCTGAATTAGCAGATATGAGTAATAGAAAAACAGCTCAAGTTTCAGACAACTTAGTTACAACTTCAGCAGAAGTATACGATACGCTAGGAAACACTCATACAGCATCAGTAAAATATACAAAAGTTGCAGAAAATATATGGGAGTGGAAAGCAGGAGTAGCAAATGGTTCTAAAATAAATAATGGAAAAGGATTCTTGACATTTGATGCAAGAGGGCAGTTAAATGGGAATTACTTATATGCAGACCCTAATGATACAACAACAATGCCAGAAGGAGTAGCAACAATTTACTATGAAGGTGGAGTTAAAGACGCAACAGGAGCAGTTACTTTTGGAGATGCAGCAAGTAATTATGTAATGGATTCTAATGGTGTAGTTCGTTATAGAGGACCAGCAGGTCAAGGAATGGAACCTGGTCAAATTATGAATAAACAATTTGATGGGAAAGTAATGTTTGACCCTGCTGATAATGGAGCAGCACCACCACCAGCAAAAGGAGCAGCACCAGTTGAATTAACACTTAACTTTAGTGGAGTTAGTCAATTTGCAGCAAATTCTACAGTGGCTCTTGAATCTCAAAATGGTTATGGTATGGGAGAATTAGAAACTTATAATATAACAGATACTGGAGATATTATGGGGTTCTATTCAAATGGATATCAACAAATAATTGGAAGAATAGCTTTAGCTAAGTTTACAAACCAAGAAGGATTACAAAATGCTGGAGGAAGTTTATTTAAACAAACATCTAACTCTGGAGAGGCAGTAATTCAAAAACCTGGGCAAGCTGGATTAGGTAAAGTAGTTGCTGGAGCTTTAGAAATGTCAAATGTAGACTTAGGGCAAGAGTTCACTGATATGATAATAGCTCAAAGAGGATTCCAAGCAAATTCTAAAACAATATCTACAGCAGATACAATATTGAATGAATTAATTAATTTGAAAAGATAAAATAAGAGGGAATTAGTTCCCTCTTAAAAATATAATTTGAAAAATTGATAAGATTAAGTGTATAATGAATAGAGGTGATCAAATTGATTTTAGTCCACAGATTAGGTAAGGATAGTGAAGAGCTAGTAGTTAATGTTGACCAAATAGAATTTATAGAAGGTCATTTAGATACAGTTTTGTCGATGGTAAGTGGTAAAAAGATTATGGTTAAAGAAAGTAAAAATGATATAATAAAAAAAGTGGTGGAATATAGAAAAAGCATCATGATTGGAGGGTAAACATGGACATTGCAACACCTGTGGGGATAGTCTTAATATTCACATTAATGTTAGTTGGGATGGGTTTTAACATAGGACCTTTTTTTGATGTTCCTTCCTTGGCAATAGTAGTAGGAGGAACTTTTGGAGCTTTATTTGTTGGTTACCCTTTGAAACAAGTTATAGGAATTATTAAAGTAATGATGAAAACAATAAAGCCCCCAAAAATAGACAATTCCAATACGATAGAGGCGTTGGTAAAGTTTTCAGAAAAAGCAAGAAAAGAAGGTTTGTTATCTTTGGAAGCTGAAATATCTCAAATAGAAGATTCCTTTTTAAAAAAAGGATTACAAATGGTTGTAGATGGGACAGATCCAGAGTTAGTTAAAAATATTTTGGATAATGAACTATCTGCAATGGAGTTAAGACACTCAACAGGGAAATCTTTACTTAAATTTGGAGCTGCTCTTGGACCTGCTTTTGGGATGATAGGAACATTAATAGGTTTAATATTAATGCTAGGGAATTTAAGTGATCCAGGATCTTTAGGGCCAAACATGGCTGTAGCACTAATAACAACATTATATGGATCAATGATAGCGAATATATTTTTTGATCCTATGGCAAATAAAGTGGATTATTATAGTGGGTTGGAGATAAATGGAAAAGAGTTAATAATTGAAGGGATACTTTCTATTCAAAACGGGGATAATCCTAAAATTTTAAAAGAAAAATTAAAGACGTTTTTAACTCCAGAAGAAATTAAAAAAATGGAAGCACAAGAAGGTGAATAAGAATGGGGAGAAAAGCTAAGGGTGGAGGAGAAGGTGGTGGACTTCCTGCTTGGATGGGTACTTATGGAGATATGGTAACTTTACTTTTATGCTTCTTCGTATTACTATTTGCTATGTCAACTGTTGACTCAACTAAATATAAAAATGCTGTGTATGCTATGAGAGGATCTTTCGGGGTTATGAAAGGAGGATCTACATTAAATCCAGCAGACTTGGTTTCTTCACCAAAAGTATCAGGGCAAGGTTCTTCTTTCAAGTATCAGTCCATTGCAAAAAAACTTAAAGGTGAAATGGAAAAATATGCAGGAAAAGAAAAAGAAGGAGAAAAGGCCTCTGAAAATAAATCAGAAGCAGATAAAACGGGTGTAAGTAAAAAACAAGAAGAAAAAGTAGAGATTTCTATCAATGAAAAAGGTATAGTAATTTCTGTAGCAGAAAGTTTTTTATTTGAAAGCGGAAGAGCTAATTTGAAACCAGAGGCTTTACCCGTGTTAGATGTCATATTAGACACTATAATTCAGTTGCCAAATAATGTCGCAGTAGAAGGGCATACAGATAATGTACCTATAAAAACTTTTCAATTTCCAAGTAATTGGGAGTTATCTGGAGGGAGAGCAGCTGCGGTAGTAAGATATTTTTTAAATAAAAATGTTGAAATAGAGAAACGATTATCTATTGCTGGATATGCAGATACGAGGCCTAAAGCTGTTAATACAAGTATAGAAGGTAGAAGTAAAAATAGAAGAGTAGAAATTGTAATATTGAAAACGTTAGAAGAACAATTTGAAGAAAAGAATGCTGAAGTAATAAATATTAATAACATATAAGGAGGAGCTATGGCAGAGGGAAAAGAAAGCAAAAAGGACAGTAGTAAAAAAGGAATTCCTTTTATAGCTAAAGTGCTAATAGTGGCAATTGTTCTTATACTAATTGTAGTAATATCTGTTGGCTCAGCTTTTTTTATAGCTTCAAAAGTCAATAAAACTAGTGGCGATGGAAGCAATACAATAGAAAAAACAGTCAAAGAAGAGAATACAGAGGAAACAGCTTATGGAACTACAGTTGATTTTGGAGAATATACTGTTAATTTAAGAGAAGAAGAACCAAGATATCTAGTTCTTAGAATAAATTTCGAGTTAGACCCAGAATTAAAAGCGAAAAAAGTTACCAAAATACAAACTAGTATAACAGAAAAAAAAGTTATTTTAGAAGATAAGATGCTTACAATACTTAGAAATAAAAGTATAGAGGATTTAAGCACAGATAAAGATTTAGTAGAGTTAAAAAAACAATTAACGGCTGAAGCAAATAAAGTTCTAGGAGAAGAGTCTGTAAAGACAATTAGATTTAATAGTTGGTTGATTCAATAGGCTAAGGTGGTGAAATAAATGGCTGACGTACTTTCCCAAGCTGAAATTGATGCATTACTTTCATCTATATCCAGTGGTGAAGTTGATTTAGAAGAAGTAAAGCATAAGGAAGAAGAAAGAAAAGTTAAAATATATGACTTTAGAAGACCAGATAAGTTTTCAAAAGATCAATTAAGAACCCTACAAATGATTCATGAGACATTTTCAAGGCTTGTTTCAACAATGCTATCAGGACAATTAAGAACTAGTTGTCAGGTGCAAGTTATATCGGTAGATCAAATTACTTATGAAGAATTTGTTAGATCAATTGCAGAAACGACAATTTTATCAGTATTTGACATGGGAGGATTAGAGGGTAATGCAATATTAGAATTAAATTCTAATATTGGATATGTTTTAATTGATAGAGTATTTGGTGGAGCAGGTAAAGCTTATAATGGAAGAGCAGGAGAATTGACTGACATTGAATCTACAGTTGTTGAAAAGTTTATAGGGAGAATGCTTGGATATTTGAATGAATCATGGAAAGAAATAGTGGAAGTATTACCAAGAATTATTCAAATGGAAACGAATCCACAATTTGTTCAAGTAGTAGGACCTACAGAGATGGTAGTATTGTTAAGCTTTGAAATAAAAATAGGAGAAGTTAATGGTATTTTAAATCTATGCTATCCAGCTCCATTAATTGACCCAGTAGTTTCAAAACTATCAGCACAATATTGGTTCTCTAATGTTAAAAAAGATAAAACAGAAGAAAATTTACTTGCAATAAGAGACAGACTTAATAAAATAGCTGTTCCAGTAGTTGCAAATTTAGGAGAAACATTAATTTCTTTTGAAGAATTTATAGAACTTAATGTTGGAGATGTTATACCTTTAAATAAAAATATTAACGGCTTATGTGATATATATGTAGGAAATAAAATTAAATTTAAGGGAATTCCAGGGTTAGAAGGTAAAAAAATGGCAATATCTATTGATGAAATAATGGAAGAAAGGGGTGAATAGATATGGAAGGAATCTTATCACAAGAAGAAATTAATGCACTTTTATCAGGTGGAGATATTTCTGATGAAGAAGATGAAAAAAATGAAGAGGAAAATTTGGTAGAGGCTGGTATAGATAATATAGAGTATGAATCAAAAATAAAATTTTCAAAAGATGAAGAGGATGTTATAGGAGAAGTTGGTAATATATCATTAGGATCATCTTCAACAGCTTTATCAACTCTTTTATCTAAAGAGGTATCTATCACAACTCCTAAGGTAAAAGTATATAATTATGAAAGTTTTATTAAAACTATTGGTAAAGATGAAAAAGTCCTTGTTCAAATTGAGTATAGAACAGGATTTATAGGTCTAAACTTATTAATAATTGAAAAAAGAGATGCATCAATAATTGGAGACTTAATGATGGGGAATGATGGTACCAATCCACCTGATGAATTAGATGACTTAAATTTAAGTGCAGTTAGTGAATCTATGAATCAGATGATGGGATCATCTGCAACAGCATTAGCAGGAATGTTTTCTAAGGAGGTTGATATATTACCACCAAAACTAACAGTGACTGGGACAGAATCTATAAAAGATTTTTCAAGTTTTTTTACTGAAAATCCAGAGTTTATGACAGTAGCTTTTGATATGGAAATTGGAAACCTAGTAAAAACGAAAATATATCAAGTTATGAGTGTTGATTTTGCAAAAAATTTAATTAATGATATGTTTGCTAAAATGAATGGAGTTTCTGAGCCTAAAACCGAAAGTAAAAAAGCACCAGTAGTGAAGGAAGAAAAAATAGAGCAATTTAAGGAACCAGTTAGAGAAGTGCATAATGATTCTCAAATGGGATATCAAGCACAAAATCAAATGAATTCTCAGATGCCAACAATGGATCCTATGATGATGCAGCAAATGATGCAGCAAATGATGATGATGCAACAAATGCAAACAAATACCAATCAACAAGTAAATGTACAACCAGCTCAATTTATGAATTTTGGAGCTAATAAAGTAAGAGAGATGCATTCAAATATTGATATGATTATGGATGTACCGCTTCAAGTCACAGTAGAATTAGGACGTACAAAGATGCTTATTAAAGAAATACTTGACTTAGGGCCTGGGTCCATAGTAGAATTGGATAAACTGGCTGGAGAACCTGTAGATATACTTGTAAACAATAAACTTATTGCTAAGGGAGAAGTAGTAGTAATAGATGAAAGTTTTGGAGTAAGAATTACAGATATAATAAGTAAAATGGAAAGAATAAACAAAGTACAGTAAGGAGGAGTATATGGCAAAGATACTAATTGTTGACGACGCAGCTTTTATGAGAATGATGATAAAAAATATACTTATAAAAGAGGGATATGAAGTAGTGGGTGAAGCAGAAAATGGAGCACAGGCTGTAGAGAAATACAAAGAACTTACACCAGATTTAGTAACTATGGATATTACTATGCCAGAAATGGATGGTATTACAGCAGTAAAAGAAATAATGAAAATAAATAAAGGTGCAAAAGTAGTAATGTGTAGTGCTATGGGTCAACAAGCTATGGTTATTGATGCAATACAAGCAGGGGCTAAAGACTTTATAGTAAAGCCTTTCCAACCGGATAGAGTTATTGAAGCAATTTCGAAAGTTTTAGGATAATGAATATTTTTAGAATATTTTTACCAATGCTAAGCCTAATTTTTGTTTTAGCATTGGTAATTTTCGCTTATACATTCATTTTAAAAAGAAAAAAAGTATTTGAAAATAAATCTGGAATAATTGAAATTACAAGGCATTATATGACAAGTAAAAGCTACATTTCAATAGCCAAAATAGGGGATAAATATTATTCTTTAGGTGTTAGTGAAAATAATATAAATAAAATCTCTGAATTATCAGAAGAGGAAGTGAAAATGTATTTTTCTTTTGGAAATCCATTAAAAAACGCAAGTAACTTTTCTGAAATATTAAAAAAAGCTACAAAGAAAGTAAAAGAAATGAAGGATGGGAAGAATGAAAAAGGTCAGTAGTTTGCTTATATTTATTTTGCTGAGTATAAATACTTTTGCAGTAACAACAATACCTAAATTAGACATGACTATTGGTAATACAGAGACGCCAGATGATTTAGTGACTAGTTTGCAGGTATTATTAATTTTGACAATTTTATCATTAGCACCATCAATAATAATAATGACCACATCATTTGTAAGGATAGTGATAGTTTTCCATTTTGTGAGGCAAGCAATAGGGTTGCAGTCAACACCGCCAAATCAAGTTATGGTTGGATTATCATTGATACTTACTTTTTTTGTAATGAAGCCAACTTTTAATGATATAACTTCCAATGCAATTAACCCATACTTAGAAAGAAAAATAAACCAAGAACAATTTTATAAGAATTTGGAAAGCCCTTTAAAAAATTTCATGTTAAAACAGACAAAAGAGAAAGACTTAGAATTATTTCTTAAGATAAGTAAAGAACCTGCTCCAAAATCAAGAATGGAAACTAATTTTTGGACTGTTTTACCAAGCTTTGTATTAAGCGAGTTAACTAGGGGATTTGAAATGGGTATTTTAATATATATACCTTTTATAATAATTGATATGATAGTGTCTACAGTATTAATGTCATTAGGTATGATGATGTTGCCACCAGTAATGATTTCAATGCCATTTAAATTACTGCTGTTTGTTATGGTTGATGGCTGGGCTTTAATTATTGAGTCTTTAGTAAAGAGTTTTAATTAGGAGATTTTTATGAATGAAGAATTAGTAATGAAGCTTATTATGGATGCAATGCTAATAGTTTTAAAAATAACATTGCCAGTATTAATAGTTGGATTAGTAGTAGGTCTATTAGTTGGATTGTTCCAAGCGACAACACAGATACAAGAGATGACTTTAAGTTTTATTCCTAAGATAATAATAACTTTTTTAGTTATATTAATAATGGGACAATGGATGTTATCTACTTTAGTGGAGTATACAAAAGAATTATTATCAATAATAGCTACACTGGGGAAAATATAAATGATTTTAAATGTTGAGTTTGTATATTTTTTATTGATGTTAGTTAGAGTTACAAGTTTATTTTTTATAAGTCCTCTTTTTACAGGAGAAACTATAAATACAAGAGTAAAATTGGGTTTTTCATTTGTAGTAGCATTTATGATGTTTAATACAGTTCCTAAAAATTATGAAGTGTTAGAAAACTTGGATTTTTTAATGTTTACAATTTTTATAATTAAAGAACTGTTAATTGGTTTAATTATAGGGTATTTTATGCTATTAATTTTTTCTGTAGTTCAAATTGCTGCAGAAATGAGTAGTTCAAGTATGGGATTTATGATGGCAAGTACTTTTGACCCCATGACTCAAAGCCAGACACCAGTGTTAGGCCAAATGAATAACCTTTTTTTATTAGGATTATTTTTAACATATGGAATTCATAGGAAAATAATATATTATTTGTCAGAATCTTTTTATTATTCACCAGTTGGGGAAATATCTTACAATGTTAATGGTATTACTAATTTTTTCATAGATAATTTTATTTATTATTTTAAAATTGCTGTGCAAATGTCCCTTCCAATAGTTGGAGTATTATTACTAGTCGACCTAACTTTAGGAATCCTTGCTAGGATAGCACCGCAGATGAATGTATTTTTCGTGGGGATGCCATTAAAATTAATGATAGCATTTTTATTTTTAGCCCAACTAGCACCATATTTTGTAAATTTTTCTTCAATTATGTTTGAGAGAAGTATGGAAGATTTAAAAATACTAATGAAATTGTTAGAAGGCTGATTATATGGAAGAAATTATAAAGATTAAGCTGAATTTGCAACTATTTGCAGAAGATAGTGGAGAGAAAACAGAAGCAGCTACTCCTAAAAGAAAAAGTGATGCTCGGAAAAAGGGACAAGTAGCAAAAAGTCAGGATTTACCTCAAGTTATTACGTTACTTTCAGGAATAATAGTTATAAATATCTTTTCTAAATATTTTGGAGAAACATTCCAGAGAGAATATACAAAATTATTTTCTGAAATAAATGTTGTTGATGTAACTTATGAACTA
>JAFGUR010000275.1 GCA_016938425.1 Fusobacteriaceae bacterium | reverse complement strand
TGTTTCAATAGCCTGAAATGTATTTCCTTTAAGCCTTGGACTTCCATTGATTGCAATAACTTTCATACTCTAAATCCTCCTTAATTTTTCCCAATTATAACTACTAAAAAATTTGTATTATTTTACAAAAAACATATTTAATTTTACAAATTTTTAATATTTGAATAATTATTATCTTTTAATCTTATCAAACTAGTTATCTAATGTAAAGTAGTTACTTTTTAGTAACTGTCCTTACTTATTTCTAATTTTATCTAAAAAAAATTGCACCTCTAAAAAAATCATGTTATAATAATTATAAGAGGTGATAATATTTTTATGACTACAAATGAATTAATTTTGAATAAAAATAGAAAAATTATTGAAAATATAGTAAAGCTTCAATCTATTGAAGATATTGAAGTGACAGAATGTGTCCAAATTAAAATGCTCGAAATTTTAAATGGAACAAAAAATATTGATGAATTAGTAAATGAATGTCTAGCTAAATATACTAGGTACTAATCATGAGATATCGAAGTGAAGAAGATAAAGTTTATTGTTATGAAAATGGAGTCTTAAAAAATAAATTTAATATAAAAGATGAAAAAATTTTAAATATGATTGAAGCAGAGCTAACAAGTTTACATTTAGCAGATATTCATAAAAATGGGATTAAAGGTAACTTTGATTTTGCTCATTATAAATACATTCACAAGAAAATCTTTGGAGATATTTATCCTTTTGCAGGTAAAACGAGAACAGTTTCTATCTCAAAAGGCGACACTACTTTTTGTATTTGGATGTATATTGATGAACAAATGGAACTTATATTTGAACAAATTAAAGTAAATATAGTTGAAAATCCTAATATAGTAAAACTATCCAAAAATGATTTAATTTTGTTAATCTCTGAATATATGGTTGAATTAAATATGATCCACCCTTTTAGAGAGGGAAATGGTAGAACTTTGAGAGAATATTTCCGTCTTTTATCTTTATATTTAGGTTATCAATTAGACTATTCAGAATGTGATAAATATGAAATTTTAGAAGCAGATATTAGAGGTGTTAAAGGTGATTTAAATCCCTTAGTTAAAGTTTTAGAAAAGTCTTTAAAAAAATCATATAGTTAAAAATTTTTATTTTACTAAATAAAAAAACGGGAAAATCCCGTTTTAATTTATTTTCTGATTCCTAATTTTTCAATTAATGTTCTGTATCCTTCTAAGTTATTAGCTTTGTAATATTTTAAAAGTCTTTTTCTTTGTCCTACCATTTTTAATAATCCTAATCTTGTATGGTAATCTTTTTTGTGTATTTGCATGTGAGCTGTTAAATGTTTAATTTTGTCAGATAATAAAGCTATTTGTACTTCAGTAGCTCCTGTATCTTGTGCGTTTTTACCAAATTCTGCAACAATTTCTTGTTTGTTTCTTAATGCCATTTTGTATTTCCTCCTAATTATTTAATATCTTATCTAAGTAATAAGTGGCAAAACTTAAAAACCGAGAAAAGATTCTATTAATTTTATCACATTTCACTAACTTTGTAAAGCTTATAGTATATATTTTTCAATTAGTTCTGCAACTCCATGATTTTCATTACTTGAAACTACATCTTGACCTAATTTATGTAATTCTTCATTAGTATTAGCTACCCATACCCCAAGTCCTGCATACTCAATCATACTTAAATCATTTTCTGCATTTCCACATGCTATAACTTCTTCTTGTCTTATATTTAATTGTTTTGCCAATTTATCTAAAGTTTGCCCTTTATCTATTCCTTTTGCAGTTATTTCTAAAAAGAATGGCTTAGATATTGAAATACTTAAATCATTAAATTTTTCTTTCATTTTAGATTCTACTTTTTTCAAATATAATGGCTCTTGTAAAACAATACATTTAACTCCTTCAAAATTAACTCTTTGTTTAAAAGATTCTACTTTTTCTAAAGGCATTTTAGTTAACTCAACTTCTACTTGAATATATTTATCATCATCTTCAGATACAATATTATTTCCATCATAGGTTATAATTGAACATTCTAATTTTTTTGCTTCTTCATATACTTCATATATTTGAGTAACTTTTAATGCTTGACTAAATATAATCTCTTTTGTCTTACAATTAATTATTTGTCCTCCATTAAAAGAAACTATATATCCTTCATTTTTGTCCAATTCCAATTCTTCAATAAATCTCATCATAGCTCCAGTAGGTCTTCCAGACGCCAATACTATTTTAACTCCTAAATTTTGAGCTTTTATTATAGCTTCTCTATTTTCTTTTGAAATTTCACCTTTCTCATTCAAAAGAGTATCATCTAAATCAAGTGCAACTAATTTATACATTATTCCTCCCTATTTAAATCCTTATTATAGCTCGTTGTAAAACTCCAACCCCTTTATTTTACTTACATAAAAAACTACGTTTTTTATGTAATCCCCCCACCTTCAGTGGAGAAAAAGAGGGGGAATCGAGGCGAAGCCCGAACCCACGGCAAGGACCCTGTTCTTGCCACTCCATAATTCGACTACAAGCTTAAAAGCCTAAGTCTCATTAAAACCAATAAAAATAAAATTTGTATTATTTTTAATTGTGTACATATATTTTTTTAGTTTTGTAACTAGCTAAAATCCTTATTAATCAGAAAAATTTTATCATAAATAATAAAGATTTGCAAATTAAAAGAGGCAAATTAAATTGCCTCTAAAATTAAATATCTATCTATTATTTATCAAGAATACTAGTTTTATTTAAATCAATTTTAGATTCTTCAACAGATTCTTCAGAAACTATTTTTATTTCTTCTTTTTTCCCAAAAACTAACTCATTAAGTTCGTCTCCTGTAATAGTTTCTTTTTCTAATAAGGCTTGAGCAACGATATGTAATTTATCAATATTTTCTGTTAAAATCTTTCTTGTATCTTCGTATGCTTCACTTAATATTCTTCTAACTTCATCATCAATTTCTTTCCCAGTATCTTGGCTATAGAACGTTTGATTTCTATAGTAATCTCCAGATTGAGTTGCATCATATAAAACAGTCCCTACATTTCCCATTCCTAATTTAGTTACCATTAATAATGCTGTAGATGTTGCCATTCTTATATCACTTGATGCTCCTGATGAAATTTCATTCAAAATAATTTCTTCTGCAACTCTTCCACCATACGCAACTCTTATATCAGCTAAATATTCACTTTTCGTCATATAAGATTTTTCTTCTGTTGGTATTTGCATTAAATAACCTCCAGCTCCTCCACGAGGTATAATTGTAACTTTGTATGCTGGAACCGTATTGTCTAATATAACATTTACAAGAGCATGTCCACCTTCATGATAAGCTGTTAATCTCTTTTCTTTATCTGTCATCACTTTAGATTTTTTTGCTGGTCCATATGCTACTTTTTCTGAAGCTTCTTCTATATCATCCATTGTTATTATTTTTCTTCCTGCTCTTGCGGCCAATATTGCAGCTTCATTTAACATATTAGCTAAGTCAGCTCCAACAAAACCAGCTGTTTTTCTAGCAATTCTTGTTAAATCTACATCTTCACTAAGTTTTTTACCCTTTGCATGAACTTTTAATATTGCTTCTCTTCCTTTTATATCTGGTGGCTCAACATAAACTTGTCTATCAAATCTTCCTGGTCTTGTTAATGCTCTATCTAAAATTTCATCTCTGTTTGTCGCTGCTATAACAATAATAGTTTCATCGTTTCCAAATCCATCCATTTCTACAAGAAGTTGGTTTAAAGTTTGTTCTCTTTCATCATTTCCTCCGCCTTGTCCACTTCCTCTTTTTCTTCCAACTGCATCTATTTCATCGATAAATACAATACAAGGTGCTGCTTTTCTAGCTTTTGAAAATAAATCTCTTACTCTTGAAGCTCCAACCCCAACGAACATCTCAACGAATTCTGACCCTGATATACTAAAGAAAGGAACTCCTGCTTCTCCTGCTACTGCTTTAGCTATTAATGTTTTCCCAGTTCCAGGTTCTCCTTTTAACAATACACCTTTAGGAATTCTTGCTCCAATTTCTTGAAACTTTCTAGAATCTTTTAAAAATTCAACTATTTCGATTAGTTCAGCTTTAGCTTCATCTGCTCCTGCCACATCATTAAATGTAACTTTTTGTTTTTGGTCAACACCATCTTTAGTTCTAGATTTTCCCATATTAAAAATTTGAGGGCCTCCACCTCCACCAGAACCTTTATTCATTCTCATAATCAAGTAAAACCAAACAATTCCAATAATTATCAAAGGTAACCAGTAAACAATTATATTTACTAAATAAGATCTTTTAGGCCCTTCTGAAGATTTTACATCAATACTGTACTTTCCTACTGAATCCATTATATTTTTATCTTCATAAATTCTATTTGTTATCATTTTTGCTTTTATATTTTGATTTGTTTCTTTATTTGTTCCATATACATATTCTTCTTTTTCTTCTATTTTAAGTATTTTTTCTGATTGAACAAGTTTTAAAAAGTTAGAATAAGTAACTTCTTCATATTCTTTTGTTGTTTTTGCATCAAATAATTTTGGCATACTCATTACAATTGCAATAATAAGTATTAAAAAAACTATACTTTTGAAATTTATTGTAATTTTATTTTTAGGTTTATTCTTCTTAGGGTCAAAATCTTCGTCTTCATCATTATCATCTTCTGGTATAAATAAAACTTTTTTTACTTCTTTCTTTTTGTCTAGTTTAGGTTCTTCTTTTTCAGTTTTTTCAGGTTCTTTTTTGTCTTCTTCTTTTGGTAATTCTTCATTGTTTGAATCAATTTTATTTTCAGATTCTTCTTTTAATTTTTCTTCTTCTTTTAAGTCTTTATTATCGTTCATTTAAATTCCCTCCTCAATTTTTAGTAGCAATATCTTTTGACTTTCTTTATTAGGAATATAGTGATTACTTCTTCTTAAATTCCCCACTAAAATTAAGTCTTCTCCAGAAAAAATTAATGGAATTTTATCTCTTAATTCCCTATCTATTTTTTCATCTATAAAAAATTTTTTTAATTTTTTATAGTCGGTCATGCCCTTTGGCATAAACTTGTCTCCCTCTAATTTTGTTCTAACAAATAACTTCTCCTTTATTAGACTATAGTCAAAGTAAAAACAATTTTCTTTTTCTTCAATTTTTTCTGTAAAACTTAAAGAAATCTTATATTTATTATAACTCATTTTACAAGGAATATCTAATTGAATTTTATCTTTTTGCACTTTTTCAAGTTCTTTTTTCTTAACAAATAATTTTTCATAATTTTTAACAAATAAATAATCTTTCCCTATATTGATTTCTTTATATCCATCTTTAAAAATTAAACTCTCTATTTCTTCTACCTTATTCCTAGTAACTTCTACATCATAATTTTTAAGTTCATTATAAATAAGGTTTTCTCTTTCTTTCTTCGACAATTTTTTTATGTTGCTAAGTTTTAAACTATTACTCTCAAATTCTTTTTTTTCAACAGAACTAATTTCATCTATCAAATTAACTATATTATTTTTAAACTTAGGATTAAACTTTTCCTCTATATAAGGAATTAATTCCAATCTTATTTTATTTCTTGAATAAACCAGTTCATTATTACTCTCATCAATTCTATATTTTTGATTTATACTGTCTAAATAATTTAAAATATCCTTTTTAAAACTTAATAGTAATGGCCTTATTATATTTTCTCTTCTTAAAGGTATTCCCTTCAATCCATGAAGTCCTGTCCCTCTCATTAGTCTAAACATAAAGGTTTCAACATTGTCATCTAAGTTATGAGCTAATGCTATTTTATTATATCCATACTTTTTTGATATTTCTGCAAAATATTCATACCTTACATTTCTTCCTGCTTCTTCTAATCCTTGATTATTAAAGTTGCCATATTCTTCAATGTTTTTTCTCAAAATATGAAAAGGTATTTTAAATTCTTCTGCAAATTCTTTTACAAATTGTTCATCTCCATCAGAATTTTCACCTCTTAATAAATGATTTATATGGCATAATCCTAAAGAAAGATTATATTCATCTTTAATTTTTAAAAGCAATCTCCCTAAAGCCACAGAATCAGGGCCACCAGAAAATCCTACTAATATTTTGTCATTTTTTTCTATTAATGATTCTTCCTTAATCAATTTAAAAAAAGATTTCACAATTTCTCCTTAGTACTTAATCAATTTTACTCCACTATAATAATAAAGCAATATCTCTTTATAATTTTTTCCAGATTCTGCCATTGTATAAGCTGAATACTGTGGCATTCCTAACCCATGGCCAAAACCACTACCTGTAAATATAAAAGAATTCTCTTTTTCCTCTATAGTAAACATTGTAGAGTTTAACCTATTTACACCTAAAGCTCTTCTCAACTCTTCTCCTGTATATTTTTTCTTTTTACTAGTTCCTATTAATTCAATATACTTTACTCTATCATTTCCAGTTTCTAATATATTAATGTCTTTAATTATAAAACCTGCAATATTATTTAGTTCACTTTTAGTTACTTCTAACACCCAGTTTTCTCTTGGAGAAATCGTTCCATTACCTGTATCATCTACCCCTCTTAAATATGGAATAGGTTTACCACTAGGCCAAACGTCTTCATTTGAAGCTGTTTTCCCTCCACTTGTAGAGTGAAATAATGCTTCTATTGGCTTCCCATCATATACAAGTACTTCATTAAATGTTTCATTTACTAATCTATTAATATTGGAACTTTCTCTGTCATATCCTAAGTACATTTGCGAATTTACATTATCCAACAAATCACAATAACTATACTTACTTGTTCCTAAGTTGTAATAAAGATAAGATCTTGCTGCTACACTTTGAGCTTTTATTGCTTCATCTGGAAATGAATTTCCTATTTCTGAAGGAACAACTGAATAAAGATATTCTTCTGCATATATATTATTTATAGGCATTATTTTAGAATTAACTATTTTTAATTCAAAATCTCCTCTATATTTGCTAAAACTGGAATTATTTTTACTTAAACCTAATAATACATTTGGCAAAAGTCTTGTTATTCTTATTTTATTATAAGCATAATCTCCATAAGCTAACTTCCCTTTGCTTGTATAAAAAATTGCTATTTCTCCTTCTCTTACTATGAAATTTTCATTATCTGCACTAATTATAAAATCTCCATTATATGCTTTCAAATATATTTTTGAATTTTGAAATTTAGTTATTCCTACTTTTAATAATGGGCCAAAACTATCTTCAAATTCCCCATAAGCCATTAAATTTAAAGCAAGAAAAAACATAATAATAATTTTTTTTATCAACTTATTACCTCCACACTTTTTTCTTTATTGTAATGGAATAATATTTCCTGTTTTTTCTTTTCTCCTGTAAATACATCTATATTAAAAACTTCATATTCTGTTGCCTTATACAACTCTCTAATATTAAATTTAACTCTGCCTTTTAATATTTCATTATATTTATCTTTATCATTTTCCCTTTTTAACCAAGAAAAATCAAATTTAGGTTTTTCCATATATAAATAGTCAAATTTTATATACTCTAAAAAAATATCTATGTTTTTAAAATCTTTAACTTTATAAAATTCATGTAACATTTCAAAATATACATTAACTTTATGACCTAATCCATAAAAATTCTTTTCCCTCAAATATGATGAAATTTCCTCAAAAAACTCAAAAGGGCTTTCATAAAAATTATTTATTATATAATCTGTACTTTTGATAAACTTTTCGGAATTATAATAAATATCTAGTGCTTCTTCTACATCTTTTAGCTTTAAAATTTCTTCATAACTTATATGCTTATTTGATAAAATCTCATATGGAGGATAACTTAAATACTTGTATTCATAATCATCAATTTGACTTGAAATTTCAGTACCCTTAAGAATTTTTAAAAACCCCAATTGTATCATTTCTGGCTTAAGTTTATAAACAAAATCAAATGATTTCTTAAAATCAGTATAAGTTTCTTTAGGTAATCCTGCTATTAAGTCTAAATGAAGATGTATATTTTCTTTAATTGCTAAAACATTCCTAGCCAATTTTTCTAAGTTATTATTTCTATGTATGATCTTCATTGTTTCTGGAAATATTGTTTGTACTCCTATTTCAAATTGAAAATACCCTTTAGGAACCTTAACTAAAAACTCTAATACCTCTTCATCAAACAAATCTCCTGTAATTTCAAAATGAAAAGTTGTATCTTCCCTATAATTTTCTAATAAAAATTTCCATATTTCCATATATCTAGATTTTTTTAAATTATAAGTTCTATCTATAAATTTAACTAATTTTATTCCATTGCCAAGGAAAATCATTAAATCTTCTTTTACTCTCTCAATACTAAAGTTTCTTACTGTTTTATCAATTGATGACATACAGTAACTACATCTATAAGGACAACCTCTTGAACTTTCATAATAAAAAATTTTACCTTTTTCATAGAACTCAGATTCTTCATAAGGAAATGGAATTTCATCTAATTGACATATTAATTCTCGTTCTCCATTAAATAAAATTTCTTGATTATTTCTATAATAAATTCCTTTAACATCTTTTATATCTTTAGTAAGAAATTCTAAAGTTGTTTTTTCCCCTTCACCACTTATAATATAATCAATCTCTTTATATTTCCCCATTAAGTCTCTTGCATTATATGAAACTTCTGGTCCACCTAAAATTAATTTAAGATTCGGCAAAATTTTTTTTATTTCTTTAATAAATTTGTATGCATACTCTGCATTCCAAATATATACAGAAAGTATTAAGATTTCCGGTTTTTCTCTATAAATTTCA
>JAFGUR010000274.1 GCA_016938425.1 Fusobacteriaceae bacterium | reverse complement strand
TTTGGAAAAAGCTAGAATACAAAATTCTTCTTCATATAAAAAGATAGAGAAAAGAATAGAACATCTTTTACCTTATGAATTAACAACAAGACTCTTTGCCGAAATGTTAAACCTAAAACTTTCGCCAAGAACAAGAGCAACCAATCTTATTGTGTTAGAACAAAAAAGTAAGTCAACATTAAAAGATAAATTTTCGTCGGCATCTTATGGGTTGTGGCGAATAAAAGAACTAGAAGATGAATATTTGAACAGTTTGAAAAAGAGCAGAAATTCTGCACGAAATCTTATATTTGTCGATTGATAAATGTACTTTATATATAAGGGGTGATAAAAAGAATGAACACTAACTATGAAAAATTTAGTAAAGAGCTAAATGGCTTTCTGGCTGGGATAGAGAATGCCGTTATTTCAACATATGGTAATGAAAGGTACGCTCCAGAAGAGACATATGAATATACAAAAGAAGATATGATTAGAATTATAAAAGAAGGCGATAGTTTTGAAAGAAGCAGATTATCACTCACTTTTTATAGGGTAAATGGATTATATAGTGCTTTAATACATCACTATTCAAACTTTTTACTCTATCTATATGTTTTAAGCGTTAAACCTAGTGCCAAAAAAATGCCTTTTAGTAAATATGAAAAAGAATATTATCAAGCATTAAATTATTTAGAAGATAGTGATATGTATAATCTATCTATGAAAATATTTAATGAAGTATTAGTAAAAGGTGGTTATTATGTTTTAGCAACAAGAACAAATACTTCAGTTGTATTACAAGATTTACCTTTTGAGTATTGTCGTTGCCGTTTTTTGGATTTAAATGGTTATGATGTAGTAGAATTTAATTTAGAATACTTTAATTCAGTAAAAAACCAAATTGATAGAGAATTGTTGCTAAATACGTACCCTAAAGAGATAGTAAAAGAATATAATAAATATTTAAAAGGTAAAAGAGATAGGTGGTTACCATTATCTACAAAATATGCCTTTTATTTAAATATATTTGAAGAAAAACCATTTTTTCTTAACACACTATTATCTTTGATAGATATTGAGAAAAAGAAAGAATATCAAGACCAATTTGACAAAAAACAATTAGGAACATTAATAACATTAGAGCCTGAATTATTAAAAGATGGTGATTTTGCTATTGAACCAAATGAAATGAAAGTATTACACAAAGGTGCAGTTGCCAATGTTGGTAAACCACTTGGTGCAAAAATTCTTTCAACTTATGCAAAAGTAAATGTTCACAAATTGGCAAATGATAATTCGGCAAAAATAACAAATGAAGATATTTTAGATAGTTTCTATGCTGATGCAGGAATATCTTATAAACTATTTAATGCTGATACTGATAAAACGGCTGAATTTATTTTACAAAAGGATTTAGCTTTTTGTGTCAAGTTTGGCGAAAAAATTGCCAAATTCTTTGAAAGAATACTTTTACTATTGTTAAATACTAAAAAGGTAGAATTTTCAGTAAATATTCTTCCTGTTGCACAATTTAACAAGGAAGAAGAGTTTAAAAAATCAAAGGAACTATTAGCTTTTGGGTATAGTTTTTTAATTCCACATATTTTAGCAGGTGGAAAACAAAGTAATTTACTATCATTAAAACAATTAGAAAATGACGGTCTTGATTTAGATAGTGTACTAAAACCACTAATGTCGGCTTATACTACAAGTGGAAAAAATTTACCACAAGAAAAAGTAAAAGAGGAGGAAAAGCCAGTTGGAAAAGAAGAAAATCAATTATAATTTACCTATAGAATTTTCTAAAAATTTAGAAAAGGTAAGTTCTAATTTAAGTAAATGCAGAGCAAGAATTTGTTATGGCGATAAAAACCGCAACTATACTTGTTTTCAAGATGTTTTGCCTCAAATGGAAAAAAGTTTAATATATACACCAATCAAAGCAATTTGGTCTGATGAAAAAAGAGATTTTGAAGGGCATGGTTGGACTTCTACAGAGGGTAGAATTTATGGTATTGTTCCAGCAGACCAAACTATCGCTTATGAAGAAAATTCAGATGAAGATGGCACAATAAAAAAATATATGGCTTGTGATGTATATTTATACACAGGTTTATATGCAGAAGCAGGCTATATAGCAGGAAAGGGCTTGTCTTTAGAACTTAATCCAAAAACTGCAAAAGGTGAATGGATTGAAGATGAAAATGGCAATGAATATTTTAAATTTAGTCAAGCAGAATTTCAAGCACTACAAGTTTTAGGTAATGATGTAGAACCTTGCTTTGGCGGGGCAGCGTTCTATGAGTTCTTAATGACACAAAAAAAGGAGGATAAAGATAAAATGGAAATCAAAAAAATAGCAGAAAATCTTTATGAATTAACTGAAGGCGAAGTAAAAACTTTACTATATACAGTTACAAAAGGCGAGGCAGATAAATTAGGTACTGCAACTGTAAGTTCAGTTTATGAACAAGTAGATGAATTACAAGCTAAATATTCAGTAATAGAAACAGAAAAAACTGAAATAGAAACAAAATATTCTAGTTTAGAAACAGAAAAAACAGAAATTGAAACTAAATTTTCTGCATTAGAAACAGAAAAAACTGTTCTTGATGAAAAATATTCAATTTTAGAGACAGAAAAAGTAGAGATTGAAAACAAATATTCTACTTTACAAGTAGAAAAGGTAGAAATTGAAACTAAATTTTCGGCACTAGAGGCAGAAAGATTAGAAAAAGAAACCTTGGAAAAAAATTCACTAATTGAAAAATATTCTAAAATTATAGGCGAAGAAAAAGCCGTAGAATTAGAGGATATAAAGTCAAAAGTGACTCAATATTCAGTACAAGAAATTGAGAAAGAATTGGCTTTCTTATACACTAAGTCAAATGAGGGTGTGTTGTTTGAAGGTCAAAGAATATACTCA
>JAFGUR010000273.1 GCA_016938425.1 Fusobacteriaceae bacterium | reverse complement strand
TAAAAAAATTCTCTTTGTCTGTAATTACTTTTGCAAAGAAATTTATGTTTAATCCAGTACCAATTCCAGTTTCTTCTACCACATATGGATTTAAATAATAAATATATCCATTATCTTTAAAAAAGCTGTCTTTATTGCTATAGTAATAATTTATGTTTTTTATTCTAACTTTACTAATACTTTCTTTCAAATCAGATAATTTAACTTCCTTGTCCGAGCTATTAGGGTCTACATTATACTGTGATGAAAAGTTGGTTGTTCTAACTTTTGAATTAGAACATGAAATAAAAAATAAAATTGAAAGGCATAATAGTATTGAAGATAATTTTCTCATAGTAACTCCTTTTATTTTTTTGTTTTTTTGTATTATATACTAAAACGCTTTAATTTTCAAAAAAATTATAGTATAATGAGTAACAAACATATAAATCATAAGGAGAGACAATGAAAAAAATTATATTAATTTTATTTACTTTATTATTAGTTGCATGTACTTCTACTGAAAAAAAGAAAAATTCTGACAATGATATTAGAGCAAAAATATACACGAATAAAGGAATAATTAATGTATATTTATATCCTGAAGCCGCTCCAATTGCCGTTGCAAATTTTATAAATTTAAGTGAAAAAGGGTTTTATAATGGACTTACTTTCCATAGGGTTGTTTCTAATTTTGTAATTCAAGGTGGAGATCCTAAAGGAGATGGAACAGGTGGACCTGGATATAAATTTGAGGATGAATTTGCAATTAAATGGTTAAACTTTTATGACGAAGGAATGCTTGCAATGGCTAATAGTGGAGAAAATACAAATGGTTCTCAATTTTTTATAACATTAAGATCTGCAACTCAATTGAATTCTATTCATACAATATTTGGAGAAGTTATTTCTACAGATAAAGATATGAAAATTGTAAAAAATATAGAAATTGGAGATAAAATTGAAAAAATAGAAATTATTGGGAATACAAAACCTTTATTAGAAAAATATAAAGATAAAATTAGCGAATGGGACAGCATTTTAGATAAGGAATAGAAATGAAATTAGATTTTAATAAAAAAATGGAAGAATTAATCTCTTCATTTAACGGTCAAAAAAAAACATTATTAATACATTCTTGCTGTGCACCATGTAATTCTCATGTGTTGAAACTTTTAGATAAAATTTTTGAAATTACTGTTTATTTTTACAATCCAAACATTAATTTACCTGGAGAATTTGAAAAAAGATATGAGGAACAAAAAAGGTTTATTGAAGAAGCTCAAATAACAGCAAAATTGATTAAGGGAGAATTTATACCTAAAGATTTTCTTGAAAGTATTAAAGGTTTTGAAAAAAGTGGTGAAGGTTCTGAAAGATGTTTAAGATGTTTTGATTTAAGATTAAAAAATACAGCTTTTAAAGCAAAAGAGCTTAATGCTGATTATTTTACAAGCAGTTTGACAATTTCACCAATGAAAGATACTCAAAAGATTAATGAAATAGGTGAATTTTATGCTAAAGAAGTTGGGATACCTTGGCTTTATAGCGATTTTAAAAAGAAGGGTGGTTATCAAAATTCTGTTAAGTTAAGTAAAGAATTTAATTTATACAGACAAAATTTTTGTGGTTGTTCTTTTTCCTATGCTGAAAGCCTAAAAAATTCAAAGAATTATTGACTACTAGGTATAACCAAACATAGTAAAATCAATTTTTTTAGAGGTATAAGTAATTAGAGGCTTACTGAAAAATACAAAACCACTGATTTTAAAAGATTTCAACATTATTTTTAATAAAAAAACAGTTTTTAACAAAAAACCTTAAAAATCAAACATCCAAACCTTGGACTCCACTTGCTCTGCATAAGATTATTCTAAAACTTCTTCCAAAAGTCTCGTAAACGTGGGACGTTTTTTGCGACTGTAAAGAGCTTTATCCCTTAGGAAATTCCTTATATTTTAAATTAGAAATTAACTATTTGTTTTATAAGGTGTCCAACAGCTCTTACTGGTCGGGTTTAGATATTTTTAGAGCTTTAGCTCTTAGAATATTAGATAATTTTCTCTTTTAGGACTTAGATTATTTTATGCGGAGCCAAAGGTGATAGTTGGCAGACGCCCAAGGGGTTAAATTACTTCTAATTAGTAGACCCTATAAAAGTGGTATCAAGTATAAAATTTATTGAGTGAAAAATAAAAAAAGCTATATTCCTTTGAGAATATAGCTTTTTTTATATTTATAAGAAATTATAAATATTATAGAAACAAGTGTTGAAAGAAAGGTAGCAGAGCTACCTTTCTTAATATTTAAAAAAATTATTTTTTTACTTTAACTTTCATTAAAGGTTCTCCAGCTTTTATTGTTCCAGAAGATCTTACTAGCTCTTCTACAACATCCATATTAGAAATAATTACAGGAGTTTTATGAGATTTTGCATTAGCTTTTACATAAGCTAAATCAAATTTGATTAAAGCGTCACCTTTTTTAACGCTTGCACCATCTTCTACTAATCTTGTAAATCCTTTTCCTTCTAATTTTACTGTATCAATTCCAAAGTGAACTATTAGCTCTAATCCGTTTGAAGTTTCAAATGATATTGCGTGATTAGTATCAAAAATACTAATATCATCAGCATCACATGGAGCATATATTGTATCTCCTGTTGGATCAATTCCAACACCATCTCCTATGATTTTTGTTGCGAATGCTTCATCGGGTATCTCCTCTATAGGGATAATAGTTCCATTCAAAGGTGATGCTATTACAAATAATTCGTCCTCTACTTTTTTCTTTTTAAAAAAATCAAATAACCCCATTATTTAAATCCTCTCTTTCAATAAATTAGTTAACCTCTCATAACTTTAGTTTTTATTTCATCTGCTGTTCTAAGTTCCATAGCTTCATTAGCTAATTCTTTAGATTTTGCGTATGACATATTTATTAAATTTTTCTTAATTTTAGGTATTGAACTAGCACTCATAGAAAATGCATCTAATCCTAAACCTAATAATAATTCTGTTGCAGTTTCATCTCCAGCAAATTCTCCACACATAGAAATTGTAATTCCTGCTGCATGTGCGCCTTCAATAGCTTGTCTAATAGCTTCTAATACTGCTGGATTATATGTATCATACAATTTAGAAATAACTTCATTTCCTCTATCTACAGCAAGTGTATATTGAGTTAAGTCATTAGTTCCAATCGAGAAGAAATCTACTTCTTCAGCAAAATGTTTAGCTCTAAATGCAGTTGCTGGAGTTTCTATCATGATTCCTATTTTTATTTCTTCATCAAATTTTACACCTTCAACTCTTAATTCTGCTTTACATTCTTCTAATAATTCTTTAGAAGCCCTAACTTCTTCTAAATTTATTACCATTGGGAACATTATTTTAAGATATCCAAAAGCAGATGCTCTTAATAATGCTCTTAATTGAGTTTTAAACATGTCTTTTCTATCTAAACAAACTCTTAATGCTCTGTATCCTAAGAATGGATTTTCTTCATGAGGTAATTTCATGTATGGAAGAGCTTTATCTCCACCAATGTCCATAGTTCTTATTGTAACTGGTTTTCCTGCTAATCTTTCTACAACTATTTTATATGCTTCAAATTGCTCATCTTCAGTTGGCAATCTGTCATTATCCATGAATAAGAATTCTGTTCTATATAGCCCTATTCCATCAGCTCCATTTTTAAGAACTCCATCAACATCTTTTGCTCCACCAATATTAGCCCATAAATCAACTCTATGACCATCAGTAGTAAATGCTTCTTTATCTTTTAATTTTGCTAATTCTATTTTTTCATCAATAAAATTTTGTCTTTTAGCTGTATATACTTCAACATCTTCTGCTGTTGGATGTATAATAACATCTCCAGATAATGCATCTACAATGATTTCATCTCCTGTATTAACAAAAGATAAAATTTCTTTTGTTCCTACTACGGCTGGAACTTCTAAAGATCTTGCCATAATAGCAGAATGTGCTGTTTTTCCACCAATTTCAGTTACAAAACCTTGAACATTTTCCAAATCCATTTGTGCTGTATCTGATGGTGTTAAGTCTCTTGCCAAAATAACTGTGTTTGCTGGTAAATTTCCCAAATCAATAATATCAATCTCTAAAATATTATTAATCCATCTTTTTGAAATATCTCTTAAATCAGCAACTCTCTCTCTTAAATATTCATCATCAAGATTAGAAATCATTTCACAGTATTCTTCAATACCTTCATTTAAAGCTAATTCAGCAGATTTTTTTTCATCTTCAATTTTTAGTTTTACTTCCTCTACTAAATCTTCATCTTCCAATAATGTGATATGCCCATCAAATATTGATGCTTTCTCATTACCAAGTTTTTGTCTTGTTTTTTCTCTAATTGCTTCTAGTTGAATTCTTGTTTCCTTTTGTCCATTTAAAAGTCTTTCAACTTCAGCTTTAGTGTCTGTCACTTTTACTTCACTTAAAACAACTTCTACTTCTTTGTAAAGAAAGACTTTTCCTATTGCCACACCTGGCGATGCGTCTATCCCTTTGATATGTTTTCTCATAACAAATATGATTTACCTCAGTAAATCATCCACCTCCTCTTGCTTGCTTTATTATTTTTCAAATTTTAATTTTGTAATCCTCAAAAAAATTGAGTGTCAACATTGAAAATAAAGAATACCCTATCCGAGTTAGTATATCATATTTTAAACTTTTTTTCACGAATTTTTTTAATAATTTGATTACTCATTAATAATTAAAAATTAATTCATTTTAGCTATGATAATTTCGCATATTAGTTTGAAAATATTTATATAAAATTCAAAAAGATTTTGACAAAACTTAATTTTTTATATAAAATTAGTAAAGAATAAAATCTAAAGAGGTGTTAAACTTGAACGATAACAAATTAGAACTCAAACGATATAATATCCTCAAACCTTATTTTTCAAAGGAAAAAAATCTAAAAGAGCTTAGTGATGACACTCAAATATCCTATAGCACACTAAAAAGGTGGGCTAGTAAATATAGAAAAAATGGTTTAGAAGGACTTAAAAAAACTAAAAGAATAGATTCATCCACATACAGAGCCTTAAGTGAGAAAGCATTAAGCTTTATTAAGAGTCTCTATGATGATAAACCTGATATGAAAATTTTGGAATATCACCAAGAAACAAAAAATTTTTTAAAAGATATTGGGGAAAAAAGTGTTAGTTATGATACTGTATATAGAGTTATTAAAACTCTAGATCCTTATACAAAGGATGCTTCAGAAGATTATTTTGCTGAAAATCCAAATGAAATTATTGAACTTGAAAGTTATACATTAGATTATCACTTTTTAGATGAAAGAGATAATCTGTTAAAAAAGCCTTATGCTTATATTATTTATGACAACTTTTCACAGATAATTACAAACTTCCATTTATCATTTGACAAACTTTCATTATCAGAAATATTATGCTTATTAAGAGAGAATACTTTAAAATTTTCTGGAACAAATTATTTTAATTTACCTAAAGAATTTCGTTTGAACAACATGAAAATAAGCGATAAAAATCTTATTGAAGATGTTAAAAATATTTATGATTTAGACATTTTTTATATAAATAATAAGGAGTTTAAATTTTTAAATTTTATTAACAAATTTCAAAAAAATTATTTACGTAATTTATTAATACAATCAAACTCCAATCTTCCTTTACATGAATTAGAAAAAATTCTTAAGGAGTACATACATAATAGAGGTCATAAAGTTAGCAGTATTCCTAATATTTATCAAAATAATCTGCCAAAAATTGAAAAAATTTCTGATATGGATTTTCTTTTACCTTTATATTCAAGTAAAAGAAAAGTAAAAGACATGTCAATTCGGTTTCAAAATGTACTTTATCATAGTCCAGTTTTATTTAGATATGAAGATTATGATGTAGAAATAAGGTATAATCCTTTAAATTTATCTAGAATAAAAATTTATGTTGACAATAAATTTTTATGTGATTTAAAATCAGATATAATTGAAGATTATCCGATAAGTCTTTATACTTTTGAATCTATAAAAAATAAACTTAAAAATAAAATTGGGAATAATTTAGGATTTAAGGGGTATTTAGAAGAGTTTCAAAGTTTAGTGAGAGAAAATTTTAAATAAATCTCAGATAGTCATTTTTGAATAAGTTATAGTTTTCTTGCAATAAAAGTCCTCCTAAAGTTATTTAGGAGGACTTTTAAATTAATCTAATAGCATAAAAAGGATCTCTTGTTCTTAGTTCACTAATTATTTTAATACCAAGATCTGTTATGGCATTAGAAGTTTCTAAATCTGTATGGATATGCCTTGATACAATGTATTTACAATCTCTAATTGCATTAATAAAATCTTCTTTTACTTTATGTTTTGTATCTATGTGTTTTATTCGGTCAAATTTTCTGCTAAATATTAAAACATGTTCTGTATCTTCCATATTTAAGGACAATTGTTTTTCTTTGTCAACGGTAACTGCTATTAACATAATATCACTCCTAATCAAGATTATTTATAGTATATATATATTATTTGAAATTCATTTATACAATGATTATACTTTGATTTTAATTTTAAACAATGTAATACAAATTAAAAATGAATGTGATACATCACAATAAAACTTAAGGAGATTTTAGAAATATGAAAAAAGAATTTGGTTTAATCGTTGGTTTTCTACTGGGATTGATTTTATAGATTTAATTAGAGAATGGGATAAAAAAAAGAGTTTGAAATTTATGTTACTCATCATGAATATAGAGAGTCTTTTGTAAAAAGAGCTGACTATTTTGAATTAGATAGTAGAAATAATGGAGAAAGATATGTGGAGTTTTGCATAGAGTTTTGTAAAAAGCATAAAATTGATATTTTTATTCCTAAGTATTGCCTTCAAACTATATCTAAATATAGAGAAAGATTTGAAATTTTAGGAGTCAAAATTTTAATTGCTTGCAGTCATGATGTTATGGAGCTTGTTGACAATAAAATTTCTTTTTATGAAAAATGCAAACAATTATCTTCTATAGTTTTACCGTTATATTTTAAAGTAAATAGTTTAGAAGATTTCAAACAAGGAGTGAGTTTTTTTCAAAATACAAATATAGTTGCTTGCTATAAGCCATCTGTATTAGAGGGTGGACTAGAATTTAAGATAATATCAAATGAAAATGATTATTTACATATAACGATTAAAGGTGCTTTAGAGGAAATGGAGAAAAAATATAACAATAGAGGGATTATGTTAATGGAATTTTTAGATGGAGATGAAGTTAGTATCGATTGTCTTGCTTTAAATGGAAAACTTATTGTTGTCATACCAAGAAGAAAAATAGGTTGGAAAAGAATTTTAGAAAATAACACAACACTTTTAAAAATAGCAGAGGAAATAACCAAAGAATTGAATATGTCATATGTATTTAATATTCAAGTTATTTATAAAAATGGTGTACCTATGCTTCTAGAATTAAATCCAAGAATGTCTGGTGGGCTTAAAGGTTCATGTGCTAGTGGTGTGAATTTCCTTTATTTAGCTATTCAATTGCTTTTAGATAGGGGATGTTCATAATATAAAATTTGTCGAAATTATTGATATGGAAAATCATGAAGTTAACAAAAAATTATAGTCATAATAGTTTAATAGCGAAGACTATTAAGTTTATTTTCAAAATTTTTAAAATTTATGAGTTGTAAAAATACTTTGGATAAATTCGGTAAGATTTTTCAAGTGTTTTTTACTCTATAGAAATTTTGCAATATATTAAAAAAAATTGTAATTATTCAGGCATCTAAAAAAATTCAAAGATCAAGCTTTGAAGTTAGGAGGAGGTGGATTTGCGCGGCGTACCACACCCAGGTTTAAGGATATAACTCATTATCACTCCTCTAAAAAGTTGATTTTACTATATTTAGTTATGCTGAGTGGTTTCAAAAAATTTAAATAAATAGGATTTATACCAATAAAACAAATTTATTAAAATATTTTTCCTAGAAAAAATCTGTGATTAATGATAAAATGGATAATGAAGGAGTGATTTCATTGGGAAAAAATGACATTTGTGAATGTACAGTTATTCATAAAGATTTAGTAGAAAAAAACAAAAAAGAATTAATGGACGATGGGCTTTTAGGTAACATTGCAGATTTTTTTAAAATTTTTTCTGATAAAACAAGATTAAAGATATTAAGCATATTATTAAAAGATGAGTTATGTGTATGTGATATTGCTACTATTCTAGAAATGAGCCATTCATCTATTTCACATCAATTGAGGGTCTTGAGACAATTCAAAGTTGTAAAAAATCGTAAAGAAGGAAAGGTAGTATATTATTCACTTGATGACAGCCACATTAATAATATTTTAAGTCAAGGAATAGAGCACTACATTCATAAAAATGCAGAAAATTAAATTGAGAGAAATATTTTGGTATTTTTTCATATTAGGACTTTTAACTATTGGTGGCGGATATGTTATGATTTCTCTTATGGAAAAAGAGTTATGTGAAAAAAGAGGATGGATTACAAAGGATGAATTTCTAGAAATTATAGCAGTTGCACAATCATTACCTGGAATTTTAGCAACAAATACAGCTACTTTTGTAGGCCAAAATTTGAGAGGTACTATGGGAGCTATTGTTGCGACAATAGGGGTAGCCCTGCCTTCATTTATTGTTATTTGGACTTTATATCCATTTTTGACAAAAAGTTTTCAAAATCCAACTATAGACAAGATATACCTTGGAGCTCAATGTGGAGTGATAATATTAATTTTAAATTCTGCAATGAACCTTCTAAAAAATTCTATAAAAAATAAGTTTTCAATTATTATATTTATAATTTCACTAGTAGTT
>JAFGUR010000272.1 GCA_016938425.1 Fusobacteriaceae bacterium | reverse complement strand
TGCGGAGGATTTTATACTCGATGCGTTAATGACCCTAAATACATTGAATCGCCGAGTTTAACTGCAAAATATTTTTAATCTTTATCGGCTTTGTTTAATAAGTAGTAAAACGACTTGACTTATTAAACAGGATTATTTATCTTTCTTTTTACAATCATCACAAATAAAAGTCTCATCTTCAGATATTTTTATTGAAATGGATATTTGTTTTCCACACTTATTGCAAGTTGCAGGAAACATATAATCTTCTTTATACATTATTATTTTACCTCCTTTAATTTTCCAATAAATAATTTATTCTTTATAAAAAGATAGAAAGATACTATATAGTTTATTCCAAATTAAATTCTGCTTTAATTCCTAATTCACAAACTTCGTGAATTACACAAACAATATTATGACAAAGAACTTTAATCAATAACTCATTAACTTGTGCTGTTTCTTTTTTACTTCTTATTGAATCCCCAAATTTTGACTTAATCATATAAAAACAAGTTTCAACATTTGACCTTAAATTATAGTGTTTCATAAACTCATCATTCTTATACATAAAATAATGATACATCTTTTTCCAAATAGCATTTCCCCCTCTCCGACCAGTTACATTTTTCTTAAAGGGAATAAAAGGAATTGCACCACTTTCATAAATTGTTTCTAAATTTTTCTTGCTTGAATAGGCTTTATCTGCACTCTGTTCAGCAATATTAAAATTCTTAGCTGTTTGTTCAATTAATGATTTTAATTCGTTAGAATCGCTTGAAGTTCCTTCTGTGATATTAACAGCAGTTATTATGTTAGTCTTTACACCAGAATTAATATGTGCTTTTAACCAAACCTTAAACTTTCTTTCTTTTCCCCATTTGTAATCAAACCAACGAGCAAATCTTGAAGTAGAAAAACCACTTGAATCCATTGCAAAAGCAGTTTCAACTTCACTTAAAGGTAAAGCACTTGTTTTAATTAAAGTGTCTAAAATTGGTTTAACTTCTTCTCTATTCATAAAATTAGAAATACTTGAATAACTTGGGACAACTTCAATTAATCCCATTTCTCTTGCTATTTGCATATCACTCATAAATCTTCTTAATGAAAAACCAGTATAAACTTTCATGATTGAACCAAATAACATATCACTAAAAGGCAAAGTCGGACGACCAAACTTATATTCAGGCTGTTCTACATTTAAACATAAATCTTTCAATAGTTTCAAGAAAACTAACTTTTCATTTGTTTGTGCTTTATTGTATGCAGTCCAATTTTGAGCATAAGTAACTCTAACACCTTTAACTTCTTCTAATTCACCCTTTTCATTAATTGCTTTTCTAAGGTAAAACTCAACAGCAAAAATATGTTTGCATTTGTTATTATTCATTTTACAATCTGGACAATTACATTGTGGCTCATGTCCGTCAAATTGAACTAAATAACTTAATTTAGAATCTGTTTGACTTGGAACTTTCCACCCTTTTTTAGTTTCTACTATATCATAAACTTTGATTAGTTCTTTTGCTCTATCTTCTCTTGTCATGTATTTCCATGATTGTGTTTGTGTTTGGTTATTTACTTTTATCATCTTACTTATATAAGTAATGCTTAGTATATAAACCTTTCTATTTTTTACTTATATAAGTAAATATTTAATAATTATCAAGTGATAAAATAACTACTTTATAATTAACCTTAATAAAAACATATTAATTAAACAATGTTTATTAAAACGATAACTATATAAACAAATAAAACTTATCAATTGTAATGACAAACAAAGAAAAGTATAGGATTAAAAAAGAGGTTAATGCTTTTAGGTGTTTGCGATGTAATCACGAATGGATTCCTCGTGTTAGCCTAGAACAATTAGAGGGAGAATTAAAAGATAAACCTCGTATTTGCCCAAATTGTAAAAGTGCATATTGGGATTTAGAGAAGAAAAATAAGGAAAAAAAGAAATGATTGAGAATGAAAAAAGTATTAAGGAACTTGGTCAATACAACACAAAGGAAACAATAATAGATTTTATTCTAAAACAAAATTTTTTCCCAAAAGATAAAAATATATCTATTCTTGAACCGTCAAGTGGAAGTGGAAATTTTTTAAAAAAATTAAAAGAAAATGGTTACAATAATATAATTGCTTATGAAATTGATAAAAAATATATTAAGACTGGTGCTAGAATTGGAGATTATTTAAAATTAGAAATAAATAAAGAATTTGATTTGATTATTGGAAACCCTCCATTTACTTCAACAAAAACAAAGAAAAGTTATTATGGTAATGGAGAAACAGAATTTAAAACAAGATTTATTGAGATGTTATTTTTGGAAAAAAGTTTAAGATTATTAAAAAAAAATGGAAAAGTTATTTTTATTTTTCCAAATAGATTATTTCTTGATAAAAAGTTTAATCGTATTTTAAAAATTATTTATGATAAAGGATTTTATATTAATAGAATAGTTGAATTACCTCTAAATATTTTCACTAATACAGAAAGTACTTCTAGTGTTTTAATTGTAATTTCAAGAAAAAAAACAGGAGTATATGTAAATGGACATTCTGTTCCAATTAAACAATTTTTAGAAGATAGTAATTATATTCTTTACAAAGATAAAGAAAAATACATAGATAAACATGGAGTTTCTCTTGGAGATTTAATGGAGAAAATTCCTTCACCAAAAGAAGAAAAAGACAAAATAAAAGTAACTGCTGGAAATTTAAGCATAATAAAAGATAAACATCCAAATTATTTAGCAATAGTTAGAAATGGAAATTCAAGTGTCGGTAGATTTAGTTTATTTAATCCAGATAAATATTATTTTAATGAATGTTTTTATTTTTATAAAATAAAAAATGGATATGCAAAAAAAATAATACCTTTACTTAAAAGTAAATTTTATAAAGATTATATACAATTAATTAGTAAGAGGACTGGCTCTAAATCAATTAGTAGTCCAGAATTGCTTAAATTAAGGGTAAAATGAAAAGAGGGGAAAGACAAGCACACGGTTTTATTTTTCAAGATTGGATTGTTGGAAGATTTCTTGATATGGCTTATACTGCTGAATGGGATATTCCAAAAAAGATAAATAATTTTTCTCATAAAAATATTAGTATAAAAACTGCGAAATGGAAATCTAATGTAGGCTTAGGGGATGCTTTAAATCAATTTAATATTAATGAAGATTTTGAAATGTTAGTTGCTTTCTATAAAGAAGAAAATGATAAGAAAATAATAGTAAATATGCAATTAATAGAAATTTCAAAAGATAAATGGAGAGAATTATGGGGGAATATGACAGAAGAAAAGATAAAAAGACTTGTTAGTTTAATTAAACATGATAATGGTAGAGGCTTATCTGGTCAAGAATTAGAGGATTTTAGAGCAGAAGTTCAAGAATTAAAAAGAGAACTTACTGAAGATTATACTGGGAGTTTTTCACTTCATCCAAAAATAGATAGTAAAATACAGAGAAGGCTTCAATGTAGTATATCGTTTGAAAAATTATTTCATGAATTTCAATTAGATAAAAAAATAATGAAAACCTATAAATTATGGGGAGATGAATTAAGATTAAATAAAATAAACCTAAACTAGTTTTTTATTGACTTTCTAAACAGGACATACTTATTAAACAAAGCCATCTTTATCGCAATCTTTATAAACTAAATTTATTAACAATTCCTATGGCAAAGAAAAAAGAAGAAGTTATTACTGAAGCTCCAGAAG
>JAFGUR010000271.1 GCA_016938425.1 Fusobacteriaceae bacterium | reverse complement strand
TATTTAGATAATTTTCTTCTTTAAGAGTTAGATTATCTTATGCGGAAATTTTATAGTATAACCTACTCAAATTATAGCTGTGACGAAAATTAAAAAGCTTAAAACTTTTAAAGATAGTTGCTTAGATACTAACAATAACTGGTTACATTGATATCCAATTAAGTAACAAAATTAAGTAATTTCTTTTTTGTTTACCAGATTAATTCATAAAAATGTATAAAAAGAAAATTAAAAGTTCATATTTTGTTCAAAAACTTCTTGAAAGTTTTTCAGAAAAATGGTATATATTTATTAGAAAACGATTTCAGTAAAATAGGAGTGATTTAACATGAGTATTTATTCTTTAGCAATAGTGGGTTTTGGTGGAATGGGAAGTCAACATGGAGATTTATTAAAAAAAGTTGACAGAATAAAAATTGAAGGAATTTATGACATTGACAACAATCGTAAAAACTATGCTGTAGAAAATAATTTCAAATCATATGATGCTTTTGAAGATGTTCTAAATGATGATAATGTAAATATTGTTTTAATTGCAACACCAAATCATGTACATAAAGAGATTGCAATAAGAGCAATGGAAGCAGGAAAAAATGTAATTTGTGAGAAACCTGTTACTTTGAATAGTAAAGAGCTAGAAGAAATATTAGAAGTATCTAAAAAAACAGGAAAATTATTTATTGTTCATCAAAATAGACGTTGGGATGAAGACTTTCTAACAATGAAAAATATATACGATGAAAAACTTTTAGGAGAAACTTTTAGAATAGAAACTAGAGTACAAGGGTCAAGAGGAATTCCTGGAGATTGGAGAAAAGAAAAACAATTTGGTGGTGGAATGATGCTGGATTGGGGAGTTCACCTTATCGATAGACTTTTAGTCATGGTTGATGAAAAAATTAAAAAAGTATATTGCTCTATGTCTTATATTTTAGGAGCAGATTGTGATGATGGCTTTACTTTAAATTTAACTTTTGAATCAGGAAAAACAGCAGTTGTAGAAGTTGGAACAAGTAATTTTATAGCACTTCCTAAATGGTATATGGCTGGTACAGAGGGTGCTGCAATAATAGAGGATTGGGAAATGAATGGTAGATTGGAAATAATGCCTAAAAAAGATGAAGCAGATGCTAAACCCATTGTTGCTGGAGCTGGACTTACTAAAACAATGGCGCCAAGATTAGAAGGAGAAGTTTTAATAAAAGAGCTCCCAATTGTAAAATCAACAATTTTAGATTTTTATAATAATGTAATTGATGTTTTAGAAGATAAAGCTACTCCAGCAATAAAAAATTCAGAAGTAATGCGTGTTATGAAGTTAATAGAAGCAGCATTTGAATCACATGAAACTGGAAAAGTAATTTATTTTGAATAATAAGGAGTGAAAAATAATGAAATTTGGATTAAATAGTGCAATATTAGCAGATTTAAGCTTTGAAGAAGTAATTGATTATGTAGCAAAAAATGGATTTAAATGTGTAGAATTAATGTGTTGGCCTAAAGGTAAAGCAGAAAGAAGATATGCTGGAGTTACTCATATAGATGTAAATGAATTAACAAAAGAAAAAATAGATTATATCAAAACATATTTATCTGAAAAAGGTGTAGAAATTTCTGCATTAGGATATTACCCAAATCCTTTAGATTCTGATTTAGAAAAAAGAGAAATCTATGTAGAACACATTAAAAAAATAATTATTGCTGCCAATAAATTAGGAATAGAAATGATAACAGGATTTATTGGTAGAGATAAAACTAAAAACGTAGATGAAAACTTGGAAATATTTAAAGAAGTTTGGACTCCAATAGTTAAACTTGCAGAAGAAAATAGTGTAAAAATAGCTATAGAAAATTGCCCAATGCTATTCACAAAAGATGAGTGGCCAGGAGGATTGAACCTAGCAACTACTCCTGCAATATGGAGAAGAATGTTTGAGTTAATCCCTAGTGATAATTTAGGGCTCAACTATGATCCATCACATTTTGTATGGCAAATGATAGATTATATAAAACCTCTTTATGAATTTAAAGAAAAAATATTCCATGTACACTTTAAAGATATTAAGATTTATGAAGATAAACTAAATAATGTAGGAATCATGGCAACTCCTCTTGAGTACATTTCTCCAAAATTACCAGGGCTTGGAGATGTAGACTGGGGAAAATACGTAAGTGCCTTAACAGACATAAGGTATAAAGGACATGCTTGCATTGAAATAGAAGACAAAGCTTTTGAGAACTCATTTGAATCAGTGGATAAATCAATTCAAATCAGTAAAAATTATTTAAATCAATTTATTGTATAAAGTATTCCATGACGAAAGTATCTAAAACCTCATTCCACTACTAGGCAAAGAGAATTTTTAGATAAATAGATTAATTACACTATAGAACTATAAAAAAATTACTAATTGAACAAATGAGATAGGTATGGGGTTCCCATACCTATCTCATCTTATTGCACAACTTTATAAGAATAATGTAAAATTTTCGGAAAATATGTATACTTTTTCTGAAAAATTTCATTGACATGTTCTGAAAAAGATGATATAATTATTTAGATAGTTGGTTGTAAAATTAATTGTATACAAGTAAATAAAATTGTTGAAATTTTGAAAATAATAAGGAGGAACATTATGAATACAATGATAGGATCTTTTTATATCTATGAATTTGTTCAAAATTTATTAAATAAAAGAGCAAATACAATAAATTTAGAAAAAGAAAATATAAATAATCAAAAAAAAGCAGCATAATAGGGGTGCTTATAAGTGAATACGAAACTAAAAACAAGAGGACATGTAATGTTTAATAAACATAATATGCCCTCTTATTAATTTAATAGATTTATTTAAAACTAATTTTATGAATGGAATTATCATAATATTTTCCATCTAAAGAAGCTGTTATAACAACATAGTATTCTCCATATAAGCTACTAGATAATTCTTCAGGAATATTTACAATAAAAATTCCATTGTCAACATTTATAGCATTATAAATAATTTCTTCTTTTTGATTAACAAAAGTTGCTGTAATAGTCCCTAATCTACTTTCAGATTTTGAATCTATAGGAAAGTTTAGCTGGGAAGTATTAATGGTTATGTCTAAAGGACGACCTGTTTCAGCAGATTCTGGAATAGTAACAGAACTTATTTTTAATCTAGCTCCCCTAAATAAATCAGCCCATTTACCTTTTTCGTCAAAATATCTTTTATCCCTAATAGCCTCTAACTCAAGACTGTCTTTACCAATAAATTTTAAAATATAAGGACCATTTCCAATAATTATATGATGATATTTTTCAATAAATTTTATTGCTAGTTTATAATTTTCAATTACCTCATTAAGAGAAATTTTCCCTATTAACTCTTTAGGTATATATTTTTCATTAATCATTTTTTGAAGATTATTTTTTATGTTAACACTATTATTTTTATCTAAAAAATTAAATTCATTTATTGAATTAGAGTTATTAAATTTTATAGCTTCAACAATTTCCCAAGGAATAACAATTGATGTATTAGGATTATTACTTATATTTAATGATGGAAACACTCCAATATTATTTAATCCTTCAAAAGGGAAATAATTATTGGACCAAGTAGTTAAAGTGCCATCATTATTATATTTTGAATCTACCTTAGAAAAAAATTCACTATAATAAGATATATTTGATTGAAGATACTCTTTTCTAAAAGATTCAGCATATAAATAATCTGTATATTTAACTTCTCTCCCATGATGCCAAACTCCAAAATTAAATTTATAAGTACTTTCAACGGCTCCAATCGAATTTTTAGAAATAGGAGAATTTGAGACAACTTCTCCACCTGAAACGGAATTAGTTACTCCATTTGTTTGTTCAAATTTTGGATTTAATAAAGTAGATAAAACTGTTATTCCTTTTTCAATTCTCTGACCATATGGGCTATTAAAAATTTCTTTATTAAATAAAAGTGAAAAAATCAAGTTGTCACTTTCTGTTATTCGTGAATAATTATTAAAAAATTGCCAAGATTTATTAGAAAAATTAATTTTATTTACTAAAACATTTAAATCCCCATTTTTTGTATAAGCGTTTTCTAAAGAAACTCCATTTATACCTTTTTGAAGATCATAAATAAGTTTTTCATTTAGATTTTTTTTATTACTAAAATTAAGTTCATATGTAGAAACAAGATTTATCCTTATAGCTTCTTCAAAACCAATTTTTTCTATACTTTTTAAAGTATCCCAATATTCATTAGAATTTTTAATTTTTCCTAGCAATAATTTTTCACCAAGCATTTTACTTTCATTATTTTCATAATTCCACCAATTTTTATTACCCCATCCAGGCATGTTATTATAAAGTGTCGTTCTCGATTTCAAAACAGTTTCTAACTTATCATGTCCGGAACTTGCTTCTTTATTTTTCTCTAAATAAATTGACCATTTATTTTCAGTAGGATTAGTATTATAAATTATATTTTGTGCCTCTTCACTGGATAACCCTTGTTTTTCAACTGAAAAACCTATTTTTTCCAAAGTTTTCCCAAAATAATCAATAAAGTTCTTTTCTGAAACTGAATTTTTATCAAAAGCTAACTTAATATTAATTAGCTTATTATTAAAATACCACTTATCATTTTTTTTAAAAAGTTTACCTCTATTTTCAGAAGAATTTGAAATATTTATTAATAAATTATTAATTATAGTAATAGCATCTTTTTCATTTCCTGAGTTAGACAAACCTAAAAAATTATCTGCGATTTCAAGCCTCCACGCATTTGGTGTATTAATTATTGATGATGAAAAATTAATGACTCCTTCATCTTTTAATATATCCTTAACTATGTGTTCTCTATTAATCAAAGAATTTAAAGCAAATCTAATCTCTCGATTTGAAAATGGGTTAAAATCAGTAGTGTTCGCAGGGTTAATTAATAAAGACCATAAAACAGGTGTTTTGTAAACATCAATTTTACTATTTTCTTTATAATTAAAACTTTCAGAATTTATCAATAACAAATCAGCTTTATTACTTTTTATAGAATTAAAACCTTCTTCATTAGAATTTATTGATGTAAATACAATTTTATTTGGGACTCCCCCTTTTGTATTCATATCTACTTTAATTTTCTTATCAACAATTTCAGTATTTTTATCACACGCATTAAAAATCAATAATATAATAAAAATAATAAAACAATTTCTTTTAATATCAAGCATTAAATTAATCTCCCTCAATTTCAGTTTTTCGTAAATAATACATATCTTTAATAAAAGCAAAAGTTGGAATCATAAGAATTATCCATATGGGATGTCCAAAAGAGCCTCCAAATAAGACTGCTGCAATTCCCCAGAATAAATCAAGTTTTAAAGTCTTTTTAAAACATTTAGCTTCTAAATACCAAGCATCAAATTGTTGCAAAGCAATTAAAGAAATAAAAATCCATAAAAGTTTATCTTGAGCAGTAAAAAATGTAACGAGACCACAAATAGCTATCCCAACCATCGGTCCAATATAAGGAACATAATTTGTTAAGTAAATTGCAACAGCTAAAAATGCAGCATAAGGAATTTTAAATATAAGTAAAATAATAAATCCTAAAAAACCAATAATTATGGAATCTATTGTTTTGCCATGTAACCACCCTAAAAAAACTTCGTTCAATTTAGTACCATAAAAATAAATTTTATCAGCATTTTTCTCATTAAAATAAATAGAGACTATTTCTTTACCTAGTTTAAAAAAATACTCTTTTTTTGCTAGGAAAAAAATAGATAATATAGTTGAGATTAGGAAGTTTGAAATAAACTTAAAAAGTTTTAATAAGCTTCCAAAAGAATTTATTAAAATGTGTTCTATATTATTTAAAATATATTTGCTTGCATCAGTTAATTCTTGTGCTAAATTTACTTTTTCAAAAAATTTAAATTTATAAGCCCATTTATTTGCTAATATATTCAATTTTTCTATATAGTTTGGAACTTCTGTTGTCAAATTTCTTATATTATTTAAAAAAAGTGGAACTCCTAAAAAAAGAATTAAACTTAATAATAAAATTAAAGTTCCATAAATTATAGCGATACTCTTTTTTCTTGATAATTTTGATTTTTTTTCTGAATATTCTAATAATGGGTTTAAAAATATTGAAATAATAATCCCATATATAAAAATTGAAATTGTAGAAAAAAGTCTTCCAAATAATGATGAAATAGCTCCAACATTATTAATTATTGTAAATAATGATATCCCAAAAATGATATATATATATGGTATGTATTTTTTTATTTTATCCAATTTGAAATCACCTCAGCTTTCTGTGTATTTTACTATTTTTATAAGATTACTTCAAGTTTTAATTGCATTTTGAAGTTTTTTCTATTAGTTTATCTAAAAAAATGATATAATTTTCATGTTTTATTTATAATTTTGCATAGAATTTTATACAATTTTTTAGTTCAATCTTAAAAATTATTCAAGCATTCAAAATTATAAATAATATTTACATATTTAGTAGTAACTTTAAACAAATGTTTAGGAGGCTTAAATTGAACAATTTTACTTTAATTATTATTTCTATTAGTTTGGCTATGGATGCCTTTGCAGTAAGTATCTCTGAAGGTATCGCAATAAAACGAAAATCTATAAAATATAGTCTTATCGTTGGACTTTTATTTGGGTTATTTCAAGCTTTTATGCCTTTAATTGGCTGGGAAATTGGAAAATATTTTTATTCTTCAATTTTTACCAAAGCTAAATTAATCTCTTTTTTATTAATTTTAGCAATAGGCTGTAAAATGATTTACGAAGCGTATGATGAAGACAAGTGTGAAAAAGAAGGTATATGTAGATTGAGTGGAGATTTAATACTTTTAGCTATAGCAACAAGTATAGATGCTCTTGCAATTGGATTTTCTTTTGCTTTGAATAAAGATTTAAATATAGTAAAATCTGTGTCAACTATTGGGCTAATCACTTTTGCTATTTCTTTTTCAGGAGTTTTATTAGGAAACAAAATTGGAAATATTCTTAGCAATAAAGCCGAGTATTTTGGAGGTTTTATATTAATTGGGATAGCCTTTAAAACATTATTAATGTAAATAATGAATAGCATTTATTATTTATATGAAATATACGATCTAAGTAAAACTAAGAATTTGTCTTATTTTTTGATACAACAATTTTAAAAAAATGTACAGTTTTTCTTAAAAGCATTGAAAAAATTTCGATTTTAGCTTATAATATCACTTAAGATAAAATAAATATATATAAAAACAGGGTGGAAGTATTTAAAGTATATATCTGTTTTGAGAGAAAGGGGAAAACATGGGTAGAAAATTTAAAAGAGTTATGGTTGCCAATAGGGGAGAAATAGCAATAAGAATTATGCGTGCGTGTAAAGAGCTAGGAATCAGAACAGTTGCAATTTATTCTGAAGAAGACAAAGCTGCTTTATTTAGAGCAAAAGCTGATGAAGCGTATCAAGTTGGTAAAAATAAAGGACCAATTGAAGCTTATCTTGATATTGAGGAAATTATTGCATTAGCACTTAAAAAAGGAGTAGATGCAATTCACCCAGGATATGGTTTTTTATCAGAAAATCCTGAGTTTGCAAGAAAATGTATTGAAGCTGGAATAGAATTTATCGGTCCTACACCTGAAATGATGGAGAGCTTAGGAGACAAGATTCAATCTAAAATTGTTGCTGCAAGAGCAAAAGTTCCTACAATTCCTGGAATAGATAAACCAATAGAATCAGAGGAACAGGCTTTGGAATTTGCGAAATCATGTGGATTTCCAGTAATGGTTAAAGCTGCTGCTGGTGGCGGTGGTAGAGGAATGAGAATTGTTAGAACTGAAGAAGAGTTAATTCCTCTATACAGAAGTGCTAAAAATGAAGCTAAAAAAGCATTTGGTATAGATGATATATTTATAGAAAAATTCTTAGAAAATCCTAAACATATTGAAGTACAAATTTTAGGAGATAAACATGGTAACATAGTTCATTTATTCGAAAGAGATTGTTCTGTTCAAAGAAGACATCAAAAAGTTGTAGAAATAACTCCAGCTTTATCAATAACAAATGAACAAAGAAAAGCAATGTGTGAAGATGCTATTAAAATAGCTTCTGAAGTCGGATATAGAAATGCAGGAACTATAGAGTTTTTAGTTGACAATAAAGGAAATCATTATTTTATAGAAATGAATCCTAGAGTACAAGTTGAACATACTATTACTGAAATGACTACAGGAATTGATATTGTACAAACACAAATCTTAATTGCTGAAGGACTAAGATTAGATTCTGATGAAATCGGCATAAAATCACAATCAGATATTATTCCAAGAGGATATGCTATTCAATGTAGAATAACAACAGAGGATCCTACAAATAACTTTGCGCCAGATACTGGAAGAATTGATACATATAGAACTGGTTCTGGTTTTGGAGTTCGTCTTGATGGTGGGAATGGTTATACTGGTGCTGTAATTAGTCCATACTATGACAGTCTATTAGTTAAAGTAATAGCTTCAGGAAGGACTTTTGAAGATACTATTAGAAAAACTCTTCGTGCAATTAAAGAGATAAAAATTACTGGAGTTAAAACAAATATTAGTTTTTTAGTAAATGTATTAAATCATCCAACATTTAAAGATGGAAATTGTACAACTAATTTCATAGAAAACCATCCTGAACTTTTAAATTTTGATTTTGAGCAGGATATAGAACATAATTTATTAAAATTTATTGCTGAAAAAGTTGTTAATGAGACCCACGGAATAAAGAAAGAATTTGATGTCCCAACTGTTCCCAAAGTAGTAGTTCCAGAAGATTTAAGAGGAACTAAGCAGATACTTGATGAAGAAGGACCAGAAGGGGTTATAAGATGGATTAAGAATCAAAATAAATTACTTTTAACAGATACGACAATGAGAGATGGTCATCAATCTTTGATGGCTACAAGAGTTAGAACAGTTGATATGCTTAAAATAGCAACTCCAACATCAGTATTAGCAAAAGACTTATTTTCTTTAGAAATGTGGGGGGGAGCAACTTTTGATGTGGCTTATAGATTTTTAAAAGAATCTCCATGGGATAGATTAAGAGAATTAAGGAAAAGAATACCAAACGTTATGTTCCAAATGCTTATAAGAGGAGCAAATGCAGTTGGATATAAAAATTATCCAGACAATATTATAAGAGAATTTATCAAAGAAGCAGCTGAAAATGGTATTGATGTATTTAGAATATTTGATTCATTAAACTGGATAAAAGGTATGGAAGTTGCGATTGATGAAGTTAGAAAACAAGGTAAAATAGCAGAAGCTTGTATTTGTTATACTGGAGATATACTAGATCCTAAAAAAACAAAATATACTTTAGAATACTATGTTGAAAAAGCAAAAGAAATTGAAAAAGCAGGAGCACATATTTTAGCGATTAAAGATATGTCTGCTTTATTAAAACCTTATGCAGCTCAAAAACTAATATTAGCATTAAAAGAAGCTGTTTCAATTCCAATACATTTACATACACATGATACAACAGGAAATGGAGTTTCTACTGTATTAATGGCAGCAGAGGCAGGAGTAGATATTGCTGATACAGCTTTTAACTCTATGTCTGGATTAACTAGCCAACCAGCATTAAATTCAGTTGTTGCTGCGCTAGAAAATACTGAAAGAGCAACAGGAATAGATTTAAAAGGTATTCAAAAAATATCAGACTATTGGGAAGCTGTAAGACCTGTTTATGAGCAATTTGAATCTGATTTAAAATCTGGTTCAACAGAAATTTACAGATATGAAATTCCTGGTGGTCAATATTCAAATCTAAAACCTCAAGTAGAAAGTTTTGGATTAGGATATAAATTTGATAAAGTTAAAGAAATGTTTAGAACTGTTAACAATATGCTTGGAGATATAGTGAAGGTTACTCCATCTTCTAAAATGGTAGGAGATATGGCTATTTTCATGGTTAAAAATGAGTTAACTCCTGAAACAATTGTTGAAAAAGGAGAAACAATGGCTTTCCCAGACTCAGTAGTTTCTTACTTTAAAGGTATGATGGGACAACCAGAAGGAGGTTTTCCTAGTGATTTACAAAGAGTTGTTTTAAAAGGTGAGGACGCTATTACTTGTAGACCAGGAGAATTGTTGCCTGCTGAAGATTTTGATAAAATTAGAGAACATTTAGAAAATAAATTTAATTATAAACCAAAATCAGAAGATATTATAAGTTATGCGTTATATCCAGATGTTTTTGAAGCTTATTTAAAATATCTACAAGAATATGGAGACTTTAGCTATATGGGAAGTGACGTATTTTTCCATGGTTTAGTTGAAGGAGAATCAAGTGATATTAAAATTAGTGAAGGAACTTCATTTTTAACAAAATTAATAGCAATTTCTAAACCGGATATTAACGGATATAGAACTGTAGCCTTTGAAATAAATGGAAATAGAAAAGAAATTAAAGTTAAAGATAAAACCAAAAGTTCTAAAGCTACTGATGAAGATGAAGTTAAATTTGCTTCTCAAGATAATCAATATGAAGTAGGGGCAAGTATTCCTGGAAACATCTATAAAATACTTGTAACAGAAGGTGAAGAAGTTAAAGAAAATCAAAGCTTAATGATTATTGAAGCAATGAAAATGGAAACAACTGTCACTGCAAAAATTGATGGAGTAGTTGGAAAGATTTTTGTAAAAGAGGGAAAACAAGTTAAAAGTGGGCAGTTATTGATAGAGTTTAGAAAATAAATTTTTTTAATAGTTATTCAGATTTATCAAAATATAAATCATTAAAATTTTGTAAGGGTTTTTAT
>JAFGUR010000270.1 GCA_016938425.1 Fusobacteriaceae bacterium | reverse complement strand
GCAAGGGTTAATAATATTGAGGCAATAAAAAATATGATAATGAATGATATAGGAATTTCTATATTGCCCAAGATATCTGTTGAAAAAGAAGTGGAGTCTGGAGTGCTAAAATATTTTCCAATACTTAACGAAAAATTTTTAAGAGAATTTTCATTGGTTTATCATAAAAATAAGATTTTTAACAATAAAATAATAGACCTAATTAACACACTTGAAAATTTAAGTGGGGTCTGTTGAAAAATGAAAATACTTTTATTTTGAAAGTCTCCAAGTTTATTTCTAAGAAAAAAATGCTCATTTTTTTCGCAAAAAACTTAAAAGCTAAACATCCAAACCTCGTAAACGTAAAAGCTTTTTTACGACTGGAAGAAGCTTATCCTTTAGGAAATCCATTGAGTACTAAAAGTTATATTTTTATACATTGATTTTATTTACGTTTAACGTCAGGGTGGCGGGAGTTGCGGGACGGAAGCCCGCACTTGGTTAAGGATAATTATAACTGTTATAAAACTTTGATTTTGCAATATTTGTTATGCCTGAGTAGCTACTAGAAATATTCTTATTTTATTAACATCCATTACTTTAATTTCAAAATATACGAGGTTTGCTAAAAGATAAGCTTCGAAAAGAGCGTTTTACTCATATAATTTATGTTTTGTACTAAAAATTTGAAGCGTCAAAGTCTCTGCCTAAATATTTTAGAATGATTTAACGGTTAATATTAAATCTTCTCGATCTTTTTTTGTAAGAAATTTTTCTAGGACGAAAGAACCTATTAAATAGGTTGTTATCATTGTAAAGATATGTATAAGGGTAAATTTGCTGCCCATAGCAGTTGCTTCAAAAATTACCATTGGTAATTTTACAGCTGACCATATGCCTAAGAAAAATATTGCATAAGCTATTCTCGCACCTTTCCTAATTAGAAGTGCCGCCACAGGAAAAGCCCCATAAGTTGGCCCTGCCCCTATGGTTCCCAATAAAAAAGTCCAAAAGATACCTTTAATACCGGAATCATGTCCCATATGTTTTATCATAGTCTCCTTTTCAATCCAGACATCCATAAGTCCTATAATAATGAAAATAGGAGGAATAGTCAGGAGCATGGTTTTTAAATCTTTTAGAGCGAAAGTTACTATACTTCTTCCGTTATTAGGATTAATCAAATAAATAATTAAAGTAAATATGCTAAATATTAAAGATAATTTGTATTTTTTAAAAAAACTCAATTACATCACCGCCCATATCATTATAGAAAACATTATAGAACCTAAAAGGGCTAGAATATTTCGCATTATTGTCAGTTTTTTGTTAAAGAATTTTATTTCAATAAATATTGTTGTAATTCCAACAGCCATTAAAGTTCCTAAAAAACCGGCTACTTGTGTATAACCGGCTCCGGCTTTTAATAAATTTGCGCCTAAAGGAAATGCAACAAATCCCGGCAACATTGCAAAAGAGCCGATGATAAGTCCGAAAATTGTACCTGGAAGACCTGAATCTTTTCCTAAAATTTTACTGACTGATTCGGGAGATATGAAAGTTAGTATAAAACCAATAAATAAAAGCATTGCAAGTAAAGATGGCATTAAATTCATAAAGGATTTATATGCCTTTTTTAATGCAGACTTTGTTTTTATTTTATCTTTTGAAAATGAAACTATTAACAGAATAAATGAAACAGAATAAAAAATGATTGAAGTTAACATAATTTCTCCTTATTAATTTGAGTTTTGAATTGAAATATAAGAGTGTTATTTTTAATTGACTACACTCCATTCTTAAAAATATGAATTTTCATACTTTGTTATACAATTTTTTATATGATTTGTCAAGAAAAATTGATTGAGAATATTCTAGAATTCTTTTGTAGCTTTAAATGTTTTGGAAAAAATGAAGTTATTTTTACTAAAGTTGAAGCAAATTTTATTTATAACAGAGTAATGTGGAATTAATGGTTTCACCTCTTCTAAATTTTTAGAGAAAACAAAAACACTTATAAAAACTTATTATTATTGACTTTTTACTTAAAATAACTTAAAATTAAGTGGAGGTGATAAAATGCATCAAGAAAAAAGACTATTAAAAATATTGGAGTATTTAAACGAACATAATTTTATGTCTATTCATGATATTTGTAAAATGTTAGATGTATCTAGAGACACGGCTAGACGAGATATTTTAAAAATTGTTCAAGAAGGTTCTGTAATCCGTACTCATGGTGGAATTAGTTTGCCACTGTTAAAAAATACAATTAAAGAATATAAAGAAAGAATGGAGAATTGTTCAGGGGAAAAAATTGCTATTGCAAGAAAAACATTGGATTTTATACAGAAAAATTTTCATTATTTTTTTGATGTATCAACAATTGTAAGTATTTTATCACGAGAGGTGAATGAAGCTATTTGGGTATTGACTCACTCTTTGGATAATATAGAAATTCTTTCGGAGAAAAAAGAAATTACGGTAAATTCTATAGGGGGTTGCTTAAATAGAAAAAACAGATTTTTTTATAACCCTGATTTTTTGGATTACGTAAATAATATAAGGTTAGATATAGCAATTTTTGGGGCAGCAGCAATAACGTCGGATGGCATTTATTATGTAGACGAGGAAGATGCTTTGGTAAAGAGGAGTATTTCAAAAAAATCTTCTCGGATAATAGTGCTTGCAGAACACGAAAAATTTAAACTTTTTAGTTATTATAAGGGGATTGATTGGGAAGAAATAGATGTTATAATTACCGATAAAACACCTCCACCAATTTTTGTCCAAATTATGGAACTAAACCATATTGAACTTATTATAGTGAGGGAATGATATAAAAAAACTTAACTTTTTATGGAAGTAGAATCAAGCTGTTGAAATTTTTCAACAGTCTAAAATAAATATAAATAAAGGAGAGGTATTTATGAAAAAAATAAAAATGATGTGTCTTGACATAGACGGGACATTATTAAATTCTAAACATCAAATTACTCCAAAAGTAAAAGAAGCGATCAATAGAGTTGCAAATGATAGTGATATTCCTGTTATTTTAGTTTCTGCAAGAATGCCAAAAGGAATTGCTTTTTTACAAAGAGAGCTTGGAATAAAAGACCCGATGGTATGCTACAGTGGAGCATTGATTTTGGATAGGAATGGGCAAGTTATTTCAAAAGAGTCTATAAGTGCAGTAGATTTGGAAGAAATTTATAAAGTGGTTAATAAGCAGACCATACACATGAGTTTATATAAAGATGATGAATGGTTTGTGGAAAAAATGGATTGTTGGGCACAACAAGAAAGTGAAATAACGGGAATTATTCCGGGAATTGTAGACTTCTTTGATTTAATAAAATTATGGAAAGCAGAAGGAACAGGGCCCAATAAGATTTTATGTATGGCTAAACCTCACGAAATTAATTCTTTAAAAGAAGAGATAAAGAATAATGCAAATCTAAATTCATTAAATATATATCCTTCTAAAACAACGTATTTAGAGATTATGCCGACGAATGCCTCAAAAACATCTGCAATTAGTTATCTGGAAAAAAAATTTAATGTAGAGAGAGAAGAAATTATTGCTATGGGAGATAATTTCAATGACATGGATATGATAGAGTATGCGGGAATTGGTGTGGCAATGGGAAACGCTCCTGACCAAGTAAAGAAAATAGCAGATGATATAACACTTACAAATGATGAAGACGGAGTGGCTCACGCAATTAAGAAATATATATTTTAAAAAGAAACGTAAATCTTAGTCATATAAAAGGCTTTAAATATTAATAGTTTTAAGCACTATTGGCACTTAAAGAAGATGGTTTTACGGGGCGGAGCCCGTTCCTGGTTAAGGATACAACTTCTCGCGACTTCTCTAAAGCTTTGGTTTTGTAATGCTTGTTATGCCTGAATAGTTGCAAAGAAATAATGTTGGAAATTCCCCACAGTCTACAGCAGAACTAAAAAAATGTTTCAAAATAAGTCGGGGGAATTTCGATTATATGGAATTACACAATTTATATACTGCCGAAGTTTTATTAGTACTGCCGGTTTTGGAGATTATCCTGCCAATGTGAGTTCTTACTGTATTAATACTGATATTTAAATATTCCGAAATTTCTTTATTGCTAAGTCCTTTCAGGATTAACTGAGCGACTTCGTTTTCTCGATAAGTTAAGAAAAATTTTTTTGAACTCAAGACAGTTGTGATATTTTCATTTTCTGTTTCTTTTAGATATAGGATATAATTTCTTCCGTTTTTGTTAAGGAAGTTATTTGCATTAATTATTAATATATCAATTTTTAAATGTTTATATAAAACGGTTAAAAACGTATCATAGTTTAATTTTTTATATTCAATTTTGTTAAAAATAGAATTGTAAATCTCTGACTTGGTCAAGCTTTTTTGTAACAATCCTTAGATTTTTTATGCAGTATATCTTTTTTCTAATGGAGTCAGCCCATTTAATGAAGAATGTGGTCTTCTGGAATTATAGTACATGTGGACAT
>JAFGUR010000269.1 GCA_016938425.1 Fusobacteriaceae bacterium | reverse complement strand
TGAAAAAAATTAATGCATATGCTATAATTTTAGGTAAATTTATAGATTATTAAAGGGGAAATAATGGATATTTTAGAAATAAAAAGAGAAATTGAAGATATAAATAAGAATGTTCAAGAAAACAGGGGGCATCTTTGACTTAGATTATAAAAATGAAAGAGTAAAAGAACTAGAGGCAAAAACTTTTGAAGAAAATTTTTGGAATGATAAAAAAAATAGTGAGCAAATAATTAAGGAAATGAACTCTTTAAAAGATGCTATGAAGAAATTTTTCGATCTAGAAGAAAAAGTAGAAGAAGTTAGAGTTTTAATAGAATTTTATGAAAATGGTGATGAAAGTTTCCAAGAAGAACTAGAGGAAACTTTTAGTAAATTAAAAAGAGATTTAGAAGTGTTTAATACACAACAGCTTTTAGATGGAGAATATGATAATTTAAATGCAATAATAACAATTCATTCTGGAGCAGGAGGAACAGAAGCTTGTGACTGGGCAGAAATGCTTTATAGAATGTATAGCAGATGGATTAATAAATCAGGGTATAAAATGAGTGTTTTAGATTTTTTAGATGGAGATGGAGCAGGTTATAAATCAATAACTTTTTTAGTTGAAGGTATAAATGCTTATGGATATTTAAAAGGTGAAAAAGGTGTTCACAGATTAGTTAGAATATCTCCATTTGATGCAAATAAAAAGCGTCATACTTCTTTTGCTTCTATAGATGTAATGCCAGAAGTTGATGATAATATAGAAGTAGAAATTAATCAGGGAGATTTGAGAATAGATACTTATAGAGCCAGTGGTGCAGGAGGTCAACATGTTAACATGACAGATTCTGCAGTAAGAATAACTCATTTACCAACTAATATTGTAGTTACTTGTCAAAATGAAAGGTCTCAACTTAAAAATCGTGATTCAGCTATGAAGGTTTTAAAATCAAAATTATTTGAGTTGGAATTGAAAAAGAAGGAAGAAGAATTGAAAAAAATCCAAGGAGAGCAAAGTGATATATCTTGGGGAAATCAAATTAGATCATATGTATTTCAACCTTATACTTTAGTGAAAGATCATAGAATGAACTTTGAAATAGGAAATGTTCAAGGTGTAATGGATGGAGATATAGATAGTTTCATAGGTGCTTATTTAAAATGGAATAAAATGAAGGGGTAGATTATGAAAAAAATAATTTTCTTAATGTTATTGGTATCAATGCTAGTATTTGGTCAAGAAACAAATTTTTCGATAATTTCTATGGGAAATTTGAAAGGCGATTATAAGGATATTGATTCTATAAAAATTGCTTTAGATGCTAAAGTAAAAGATAAAACCTTAAAATATGACAATGTAATTAAGATAAATATTGGAAATAATATGTCTGAATACATGGTAAAAAATGAGCTTATGGAAACATTTATAAAAAGAGTTGGATTTAATTTTAACTTTTTTGGTAAAGATGAGTATCTTTGGAGAGATAGAGTAGAAGTTGGGAAAATGAATTTTTCTACATTAAATATAGTTTCAAAGGCAATATTACCTTATCAACTTATGAAAATGGATGATAAAATAGTCTGTGTTGCAGGGATTACAGATATTTATGATGATGATATAAAAGGTAAAATATCATATAAAAGAGAATTGCAAAATTTAATGTATATGGTAGAAGATAATGTGGATTTTTTCTTTTTAGTAACAGATTTAGATAGAGAAGAAAATCTCAAAATTATAAAAGAATTTCCTCAAGTTAATGCTATATTGGAAAGTAGAACTACTCTTTACGATTTTGGAGTGGTAAATGTAGATACAAATTTAGGATTATCATATATAATTCCTAATTATGGTATAAATATTTTAGATTTTTATTATGAGAAAAAAAATAATGAAAAAAAGGTAAAGAAAGCAATCTTAAAATCAAGAGAGAATGTAATAGAACCTAGAAAATATGGTTTTGATAAAGATTTAAGTTCTTATATTGAATGGGCAAATGAAAGAGTGAGGAATGAAGACAATTCTATTGTTGGTTATAACGGAGAGTCTTATACACCTTATGAAATATTTTTAAAAGATAAAGTTAGTTTTTTGGATGATTTAGCTGATAAAGTAATAAAGGATTTTGAATGTGATTTAGTGATTTATCCTAAAAAATCTTTATTAAAAGGACTAAAAAAAGGATTGTATTCTTCTTTAGAAGTACAAGAAATGTTTGCAAAAGAAAAAATGATAAGTTTTAAAATATCAGCTACAGATTTAAAGAGAATGGTAGACAGAAATTCTTTAATGAGAGGAAAAGAAGGATACTTTTATCTTAGTGGTTTGGATAAACACCCTCTTCAGAAAGAATATAAAATTATAAGTTTTGAAAATTTATTGGAAGATTATAGTGATATAATTGGTAAAAATTATGAAGTAGAAAAAATAGGGTTAAAAGAATATTTGAT
>JAFGUR010000268.1 GCA_016938425.1 Fusobacteriaceae bacterium | reverse complement strand
CAAAATCTTCAATCATTAAATTTATTTGATCTAAATTTATTTTAAGATTATGGAGTTCCAACGGTAGAATAATATTTTCATATAATGTTCTCCAAGGCAGAAGCAAATCTTTTTGCGGCATGTATGCTAAAGGATTCTTATAATTTTTCACATCTGTTTCCTCTAAAAGACATAGTCCCTCAAAATATTTATCTAACCCTGTAATTATCTTAAAAAGTGTTGATTTCCCACACCCACTAGGTCCTACAATAGAAACAAATTCACCTTTATTCAAATTAATATTTATATCTGAAAGAACATCTAAATTTTCATATTTTTTATATAAACTAGTAATTTCTAAAATTTTCATATTATTTCCCTATAAACTCATTAGTAAATGCTTTTTTCATATCTGTTTTCTTTGTAATTAACTTATTAGTGTATAACCAATTTTGATAATTAACCCATACAGACTCTTTTTGCTGCCCCCATATAGGTGCTTCTGCTTTATATTTTTTTGATAAAAACTTTGAACTCTCTAAAACTAATTTTTTGTCTAATTCAGGTGCATGTTTAGACAATATTGCTGCTGCTTTTTCTGGATTTGAAATTGCATATTCATAACCTTTTCTAGTAGCTTTCATAAATTTTTTAGCTAAGTCTTTATCTTTTGTTGCTATTTTTTCATTAGTTATAATTACAGGAGTATAGTAGTCAAGATTTTTATCATACTTAGTTAATGGTATATAGTCTATTTGAAATCCTTTTAGTTTAGCTTCTATATTTGTCCATCCTTCATAAACCCATGCAAAATCTACATTAGATTTAGATGTTTGGAAAAAATCTGCTGAACCAGTTGTTAGAACTTTAACCTTATTAAAATCTCCACCATCTTTTTTCATTAAAGCTTTAATCGTTGCAACTTCTACCGGAGAGCCCCAACCCCCATATTTTTTACCTTCCCAGTTTTTAGGAGACTTAATATTTTTTGTTTTTAAAGAAGCAAAACCACTTGTATTATGTTGAATTATTGCTGCGATACTAATTATTGGAAGGTTTTGTATTCTTGCAAATGTTACTGCTTCTTGATAAGAAATACCAAAATCAGCCTTTCCTGTTGCTACTAATTGTTCAGCCGTTCCACCTTGTGGCTGAAGTATTTTAACATTTAATCCTTCAGCTTTAAAATATCCAAGTTCTTGTGCCACATAAAGTCCCATGTGATTTGTATTTGGAGTCCAATCTAAAACGACAGTAACATCTTTTGAAAAAGCAAACAAACTTAACATCATAAAAATAAGTATTTTTTTCATTTTT
>JAFGUR010000267.1 GCA_016938425.1 Fusobacteriaceae bacterium | reverse complement strand
CTAAAAACGCAAGAAAAACGGATTTGAATTTTGACAATTTTTAATATACATGTTATACTATGTATTGTATCGATACGATTTTAATTTTTTGGAGGTGTTAAATGATTGAATTAAGAAAAATTTCTAAAACTTACAATGGAAAAGATAAAATAATAGATAATTTAAATCTTATTATAAATGAAGGTGAAATTATTGCATTGATAGGTGAAAGTGGTTGTGGTAAAACTACAACTATGAAAATGATAAATCTTCTAGAAAAGCCTAGTAGTGGTGAAATTTTAATTAATGGAATAAATATAATCAATTCAAATATAACAGAACTTAGAAGAAATATTGGATATGTAATACAAAAAGTTGGATTGTTTCCACATATGACTGTTGGAGAAAACATTGAACTTGTTCCAAAGTTAAAAAAATGGAATAAAGAGAAGCGAAAGGAAAAAAGCTATGAACTACTTAAGTTAGTTGACTTGGATCCTGAGATATTTTATAACAGATATCCTCAAGAACTAAGTGGGGGACAACAACAAAGAATAGGTATAGCTAGAAGTCTTGCAGCAGATCCAAAGATTATTTTAATGGATGAACCATTTAGTGCATTAGATCCTTTAACTAGAGAAATGCTTCAGGATGAACTTTTAAAAATTCAAAGTGAACTACAAAAAACAATAATATTTGTTACTCATGATATGGATGAAGCTATAAAAATTGCAGATAAAATTGCGGTTATGAAAGATGGTAAAATTTTACAATTTGATAGACCAGAGCAAATTTTAAAAAATCCTAAAAATGAATATATTGAATTTTTTATCGGAAAAGAAAGATTATGGAAAACTCCAGAAATGGTGTTAGCAAAAGATATTATGCAGAAAAAATTTGCAAAGATAAATAAAGAAGGCTCTGTAGCCAAAGCAATAGAAATAATGAAAGAAAAAAGTGTAGAAACTCTCTTTGTTGTTGAAAAAATTAGAGAAGGTTCACAAAAAATATTAGGTGTTATAACACCTAAAAATTTAAAATCTTATGACAATTTTTTTAGTAACGATAAAAGCAATAAAGTAAAAGAATATATGAGCGAAAAATATATTTCAGTAGATGAAAATTCAAATATGTTAGATGTTCTTAATATAATGTCTGCAAAAAATTTTAGAAATATAGTTGTATTAAATAGTTTAGAAGAAGTTGTAGGATTAATTACTCCTACAAGTATGTTAAATATAATATCAGAAATTTCTCCAAGTAAAGACAAGGAGGTAAATGAAATTGAATAAAATGAATTTTTTAAATTTTTTTATATATAGAATTGAAGATGTTTTTAACGCATTAGGAAAACATTTACAAATCACTTTACTGTCAGTAGGACTAGCTATTCTTATAGGAGTTCCTATCGGAATTTTAATAAGTAAGAATAAAAAAACTGCAAATTTAGTTTTAAATATTGCTAATATTTTTCAAACTTTACCAAGTTTAGCTTTGTTTGGATTAATTATTCCAATCCTTGGAATAGGTATAAAACCTGCTGTAATAGTTTTATTTTTATACGCATTATTACCAATAATCAAGAACACTTACATAGGCATAAATAGCGTAGATCCCTCATCAATAGAAGCAGGAAAAGGAATGGGAATGACAAGAAGACAAATATTAAGCATGGTAGAAATTCCTTTAGCTTTACCCATTATTATGGGAGGAATAAGAGTTTCTACCGTTATAAATATAGGTACAGCAACAATTGCTGCTCTTATTGGTGCAGGAGGTCTTGGCGATTTTATATTTAAAGGGATATCCATGAATAGTAATAATATGATTCTTACAGGAGCTATTCCAACAGCCATATTAGCAATATTAATAGATTTTACGTTGGGATACTTTGAAAAAAAATTATCGCCAAAAGGAATCAATTAAAAAAATTAGGAGGGAAATATGAAAAAATTAATTTTATTATTTATTGCACTCTCAACAATTTTTGTAGCGTGTGGAAAAAAAGAGAAAAAAATTATTATTGGACATAAAAATTTTACTGAGCAAAGAATACTTGGACAAATGGTATCTATTCTAATAGAGAAAAAAACTGATTATAAAACTGAAGTTAAAGAATTGGGTGGAACTATGATAGTTAACCAAGCTTTACTTAGTGGAGATATTGATATTAGTCTAGAATACACAGGAACTGGATATATTTATCTATTAAAACAAAGTGAACTTAAAGATTCTAAAAAAGTTTATGAATATGTTAAAAAAGAGTTTGAAAAACAAGGAATAACTTGGCTTAATCCATTAGGATTTAATAATACTTATGCTTTTGCAGTGAAAGAAGAAACTGCAAAAAAATATAAACTTGAAAAAATGTCTGATTTAAAAGGCATTGCAGAAAAACTTAGTATTGGAGAATTAGCAGATTTTTTTGAAAGAGAAGATGGTATGGTTGGAATTACAAAAACTTATGGATTCAAATTT
>JAFGUR010000266.1 GCA_016938425.1 Fusobacteriaceae bacterium | reverse complement strand
TAATATTTAAGAGAGGGGAAATTATGAAGAAAATATTATTGTTGTGTTCAGCAGGATTATCAACAGCTATGGTAGTAAAAAAAATGAGAGAAGCAGCTGATGCAAGAGGGATAGAATGCGAAATAGACGCAATGGGGATAGAGGCATTCCATGAATGTTTAAATGAATATGATATTTTCTTATTAGGTCCACAAATAAGATTTAAAAAAGAAGAGTATTCTGAAATTGCAGCTAAAGTAGGGAAAAAAGTAGAAGTTATAAATCAACTTGATTATGGGATGTTAAAAGGGGAAAAGATTTTTGATTGGGCTATAAGTATGATGTAATAGGAGGCTTAAATGGATTTAGAATTAGCAGCAATGCAAATTGTTGGAAATGCAGGAGAAAGTAGAAGTCTTTGTTTTGAAGCATTATCTTTAGCAAAAAAAGGTGAATTTGAAGAAGCAGAAAAGAAGCTTAGAGAGGCAAAAAAAGTTTTTTTAAAAGCCCATGAGGTACAAACAGAGTTAATAACAGAAGAGGTAGAAGGGAATGCTCCTAAAATTGGATTATTAATGGTTCATGCTCAAGATCATTTAATGACATCATTATTAGCTAGAGACTTAATTGAAGAAATGGTTCAGTTGTATAAAACTTTAAAAGAAATTAAACTTGTGGATACTCTTGAAAATAATGTATAAATTTTCATAATAAAAGATTGACTTAGTCAGTCTTTTTTAAATTTTTAAAATTAATTATTTTTTTTAAAAAATAGTTTTTATTAAAAACTCATTTAATACTATTTTTTTGATAGTAAATCTAAAAAATAACTAAAAAAGTATCACAAACACAACTATATATTAAATGTATACTTATGTTTATTAATATATATTTGAAGAAAAACTCCAATTGTGGTAATTAATTAATACACTATTTAAAAATGGGAGGAAGTAAATGAAAAAAATTTTATTAGTATTAGCGTCAATTATGTCAATATTATTTATAGTTTCTTGTGGAAATGAAGAACAAGTTTCACAAGAAAATCAAAAAGTGGTTAAATATAACTTGGAGCAAAATCCACCTCAATTGGATGCACAGCTTGCTACTGATGAAAAATCAGGAATAGTTTTAGGACATACTTTTGAAGGATTAACAGAAATAGGTACAGATGGAAAAGCATTGCCTGGTGTAGCAGAGTCATGGACAACAGAAGGAAACACTTGGACATTTAAACTGAGAAAAACAGCAAAATGGCACAATGGAGATCCAGTAGTAGCTGGAGATTTTGTTGCAGCTTGGGAAAGAGCATTGAACCCAGCTTCAGCTTCAGAGTATGCATTTATAATGTATAATATTAAAGGTGCAGAAGAGTATAACAGTGGAAAAATAAAAGATTTTACAGAAGTTGGAGTAAAAGCAGTAGATGATTACACTTTAAAAGTTGATTTAAAAGAGCCTGTAACTTATTTTGATTCATTAGTAGCATTCTATACTTTTTTACCACAAAATCAAAAGTTTTATAATGAACATAAAGATAGTTATGCAACTTCAGTAGAAGATTTTATGGGAAATGGACCATATAAAATGGTTGAGTGGGATTTTGAAAATAAAATAATATTAGAAAAAGCTGAAAATTATTGGAATAAGGATAATGTAAAAATTGATAGAATAGAAATGCCTATTATTGTTGATTTTACAGCAAGTTTGAAAGCTTATCAAAATGGAGAATTAGATTGGACAGTATTACCGAATGAAGAAATTGTAAATTATAAAGATAATCCAGAAGTTGTGGAAATGAAAGAAGCTAGAGTAATTTATTTACTATTAAATAATAAGAATAAGCTATTCTCAAATGCTAAAGTAAGAAGAGCAGTATCTATGGCTATAGATAGAAAAGCACTAGTTGATAAAATAAAAAATGGTGCAGGGTCACCAGCAGAGAGTATGGTTCCTGAAATAATTCCAGGTAAAAAAGGTATGTTTAGAGAAGATTATCCTCAAAGTGCTTATGGAATAGGATATAATCCAACAGAAGCTAAAAAATTATTTGAAGAAGGATTAAAAGAAGTTGGATTAACAATAGCAACATTACCTAAATTAACAATGTATAGTAATAATGATGACACTTCAACTAAAGAAGCTCAATTTTATCAAGAGCAATTTAAGAAAAATTTAGGTATGGATATAAAATTAGAACCAGTTACATTTCAAATTAGACTGCAACATCAAACTGCAAAAGATTATGATTTAATACTTGCAGGATGGGGAGCAGACTATAATGATCCAATGACATTCTTAGATATGTGGATGTCAAATTCTGGGCAAAATAATTCTAATTGGGCTAATCCTAAATATGATGAATTAATAGTAAAAGCAAAAGCAGAAGCAAATGCAGAAGTTAGAATGGATATATTAGCTCAAGCAGAAAAATTATTGATGGATGAAATGGCAATTGTTCCAACATTCTTTAGAAATAAAAAGGCCTTAGCTAAACCTAGAGTAAAAGGTATCCAAGTAAATGCATTTAGTCCAGTAGTTTACTTTGGACATGCAGACATTCAAGAATAATCTTAATATTTTCTATAATAAATAAGTCCTAAAATTTTTAGGACTTATTTTATTTTTACTTTGATTTTTTTAGATATTAATGTTAAAATATTCCGTAAATAAAAATAACTATTAATGGAAAAAGAATTATAAAAAGGGAGGAAATTAATGAAAAATAAATTAATAATAGCTATCGGAAGTTTGATAGCCATAGTGTTAATTGTATTTTTAGGAATGAAAATTAACGGGAAAGATACAATAGATTATAGTCTTACTCAAAATCCACAGATATTAGATCCACAAGTTGCTGTGGATACAACTTCTGAAGATTTAATTGCTTATTTATTTGAAGGTTTAGCTAGAATTAATAAAGAGGGTAAATTGGAGCCTGCAGTTGCAGAAAAATGGGAAATGAAAGGAAAAATTTGGACATTTAAAATTAAAGAAAATGCAAAGTGGTCAAATGGGGATAAGATTGTAGCAAATGATTTTGTTACCTCATGGGAAAGAGCATTAAATCCTTATTTTGAGTCTAAAAATTCATATTTAATGTATATTATAAAAGGGGCAAAAGATTATAAAGAAGGGAAAATAACTGATTTTTCTCAAGTTGGAGTAAAGGCTTTAGATGAGAAAACTTTGCAAGTTGAGTTGGTAGGAGAGTATGTTTATTTTCCAACATTAACAACTGTAAGTGTTTTTATGCCTCAAAATTCAAAATATTATGAAAAAAATAAGGAAAATTATGGAAAAAATGGAAAAATTATAGGTAATGGCTCTTTCAAAATTGGAAAT
>JAFGUR010000027.1 GCA_016938425.1 Fusobacteriaceae bacterium | reverse complement strand
TACTTTTTAAATACACAAAATTTGTTAAAGGCTCAAATTTATATAAAAAACAAAGGGATAAATAAATTTTTACTTATCCCTAATTGTTCTATCTTTTATTTTTTATCTTCTACCCTATAATATTTATATTGTGGCCTTCCAACCTTACCATATTCAATGTTTTTTTCTAGCTTTTCTTCCTTTTCCATATAATCCAAATATTTTCTAACAGTAACTCTTGCAATTCCCAATTTTTCAGCTATTCCTTCTGCTGTATATTCTTTATGTAACCCATTAGAAACTTCATTCCATATAACTTTGTAAGTATATTTACTAAAACCTTTAGCAAAATCATCTTCATTTTGATTAGAAGACGGTATCAATTTAATATTATCCAAATCATTTTGCTCTATATTTTGCTTATTTTGAAATTTTTCATATTGTTTCCTAAATTGTATTAATGACTCCTTAAATCTTTCAAAACTAAAAGGTTTTATAAGATAATCCACAACACCGTATCTTAAACCTTTCTGAATTATTTCGGTAGACTTATCAGCAGTAATTAATATAACATCTATACTAATTTCTTCTATTCTTATCCATTTAAGTAAATCAATTCCATTTTCTTTTGGTAAATAAACGTCTAATAGAATTAAATCAGGGGTTTTTCTCAAAATTTTCTTTTTAGCCTCTTCCAAATTTGAAACAGATGCACATAATTCAAATCCTTCTATTTTTTTCAAAAATTTTGAATTAATTTCTCTAACCATAGGATCATCTTCAACTATCATTACTTGAATCAATACTACCAGTCCCTTCGTAATAAATTGGGATTTTTACAATCCAATTTACATTTTTATCACAGAATATTTCTATAGTTCCTTTAAAATCTTCAATAATTTTTTTAACTATATAAAGGCCATGACCTCTTTGCCCATTCTTTGTAGAAAACCCTTGCTCAAAAATTTTCTCTCTCAAATCTAGAGGAATAGTTTTACCATTATTTGAGATTTTTATAAATAATTCATTTCTATTTGAGTTAATTCTAATATGAATATAACCAGTTCCATCATATTCAACTTCATCAATTGAGTTTTCAATCAAGTTACCAACTACTGAAACAACTTCTTGAGAAATAATATGTGGAAGTTTTTCAAGATTAGAATTTTCATCAATCATAAATTTTATATTATATTCATCAGATTTATTATATTTAGATAAGAGTATCCCTGCAATTGAGCTATCTTTTATATTTTTAGTCAAAATATTACTTAATTTATTTTTATTTGTTGAAACATCCGTTATAAATTTAAGTGCACTTTCGTATTCTTCCAATTGAATTAAACCAGAAATTGTATGGAGTTTATTCATAAATTCATGATTTTGAGCACGTAAAGACCAAGCTAATTTTTTAACTCCTGTAAGCTCTTCAGCCATTTTCGTTATTTCTGTTTTGTCTCTAAAACTAGCAATTGCACCAGCAATTTTATTATTTGTAAAAATAGGAATTCTATTTGTTAAAATAATAGTATTATTTGTTTTATGTTCTTTATCAAACTCAGGAATACCAGTTTCAAGAACAGAAAAAATTTCTGTATTAGGAATAAACTCTTCTAAATTTTTACCAATAAAATCTTCTTTTTTTGAGTTTATATTTAGATTTAATATTGATAGTGCAGAATCATTAATAAGAGTTATCTTACACTCGTCATCTACTGCAACTAGCCCTTCTCTAATGGCATCTAAAATAGCAATTTTTTCATTATAAAGCTTAGCTATTTCACGTGGTTCCAATCCAAATAAGCTTTTCCTTATATTTTTTGCAAGTAAAAAAGCACCAATAATTCCAACTAATGTAGAAAAAAATCCAACAATAAAAATATAAAGATACGCTGTTTTTTTTGCTTTATCAATACTATGAGTTAAAGTTCCAACACAAACAAATCCTATTACTTTTTTATTATTATCATATATAGGAGTAAAGGCTCTTAATGATTTACCTAAAGTTCCCATTGCCTCTGAAATATATTCTTCGCCCTGATTTATAGCTCTTAACTCATCTCCACCAACAAATTTTTCTCCAATTAATTCATGATGTGGATGTGAATACCTTATCCCTTTTTCATCTGCTACAATTATGTATTCTACATCCGATAAATGTTTAAGCTGCATATCAATATAATCAGAAATTTCCTTGGTAGGATGATTTTTCTCGACTCCTTTTACAACTTCTTCAGAATGTGCAATTATTTCAGCTATATTCATAATATTTGTTCGACTTTTAATTTCAATATTACTTGAAATCCAACTAATTATAAAAGGGATAATAACTAATATTGAAACTAAAACAATAGCACTGGTTAAAAGTGTTATTTTAGTTTGTAATTTCATATCTTTCTTCATAGGGATAACCCTTTCTTTCAAAATGTTTAAAATACGAAAAACTTAACTAGATATACATTTTAAGTTTTCTTACAACTTATTATATAGTATATTTCATTAAATTTCTCGTATTTTTTGTTTGTGTATATAATTAATTAGGTTTTAGGACTTAATTTTTTAGCTTGTCGATTTTTCAGTATCTTAAATGCATATGTTACTATAAAAGGGCATACTATAGCAGAAACTACACACGCGGCTGCAACTTGAGCTGTAGCTGCAGCTGCAACAACAGCTAAAGAAGGATCAGCTGCAGCAACAGCTGCAGGGGTTGCAACAGCATTTCCAGCAGTGGAACCAGTTGCAAGACCAATGATAGGTTCTTCTCTAAATAGTCTTAATAATATATATGCTCCTACTCCTGTAAAAGCTGCAATTATACCTAATAATATTCCAGGACCTCCAGCTTTTATAATAGTTTCCAAGTTCATTCCTGCACCTAAAGGGAAAGAAAAGAATGGAATTAATAATAATTTACTACTTCCTAAAAAAGCTCTCATATCACTATCAATATTTCCAAGAATCATACCGATAATAATTGGAATCATAACGGCTATTAAAGCTTCAAATGGAACTTGTGCCAAACCAGAAGCACCTAAGGCAACTAATGTAAAAAACGGGCCATCTTTTAGCGATAATATAGAATAAGCTCCAACATCTGTTTCATCTCCATATTGAGAAGCTAATGAAGCATATAAACCACCATTACAGTTTGTAAGTGCTGATAAAATAGCAAGTGGAGATAATCCAAGTACACCAGCAGGACCAAACACCTTACCTACGATAATTCCAATTCCTGCTCCTACAATAAATTTACCTGTAAGTAACAAAGCACCCTTTTTTAATGCTTTTGGAGCTAATTTAAAGTGTATTTGTGAACCAATTAAAAACATAAAACAAGCTAATATAGTTGATGAAGCTTTTGGACCAAATAAAGCAGTAGTGAATCCTCCTATTTTCAAAAATTCTGGAAAAAATGTATTTGTTAGAACTCCTAAAAATAAAGGAACAACCATCATTCCACCAGGTATTTTATCAATCGTTTTCTTTAAAGGGATTTGCATATTTAACCTCCTAAATAATTTTTTGTGGCCTGCTATTAAAAAATAACAGACTTTTTTATGTGATGTAATTTTTTTATACTCTAGCCACTCCAGTTTTTCTAGCAGCATTTGCGATTGCTTCTGCAACTTTTGATGCAACATTTTTATCTAATGCACTAGGGATTACATTATTTTCATTTAATTCTTCTTTTTTGACATACTCAGCTATTGCATAAGCTGCAGCTAACTTCATTTCTTCATTAATTTCTTTTGCTCTAACATCTAAGGCTCCTCTAAAAATACCAGGGAAAGCAAGAACGTTATTTACTTGATTTGGATAATCTGAACGTCCAGTTCCAATAACTCTTGCACCAGCTTCTTTAGCTTCTTCAGGCATTATTTCAGGAACAGGATTTGCCATAGCAAATAAAATAGAATCACTATTCATACTTGATACCATTTCTTTAGTTACAATTCCTGGGGCAGAAACTCCAATAAAAATATCAGCACCTTTTAATGCATCACTTAAGCTTCCTTTAATATTTTCTGGATTTGTCATTTCGGCCAATTCAGTTTTAGCATCATCAATTTTTTCCATTCCTCTATACAAAATTCCTACTTTATCACAAGCAATTAAATTTTTTACTCCAGAAGCTAACAATAATTTTGAAATTGCTGTACCAGCAGCACCAGCACCATTAATTACAACTTTAACATTTTCTATTTTTTTATTTACAACTTTTAAAGCATTAATTATTCCTGCTAAAACAACAATAGCTGTTCCATGTTGGTCATCGTGAAATACTGGAATATCCAATTCTTTCTTCAATCTTTCTTCTACTTCGAAACATCTAGGAGCTCCAATATCCTCTAAGTTTATTCCGCCTAATCCTGGAGATATTAATTTAACAGTTCTAACAATTTCATCTACATTTTTAGAATCAATACAGATAGGAAAAGCATCTACATTAGCAAATTCTTTGAAAAGAATAGATTTCCCTTCCATTACTGGTAACCCTGCTTTTGGACCAATGTCTCCAAGACCTAATACAGCTGTACCATCTGTTACAACAGCAACAATGTTTCCTTTTGAAGTATATTTATAAACATTTTCCTCATTTTCATGAATTTTTTTACAAGGCTCAGCAACTCCAGGAGTATATGCTAAACTTAAATCAGTTCTGTTTTCAACTTTTACTTTTGATATAATTTCTATTTTCCCTTGATGTTTTTCATGTAATTTTAAACTTTCTTCATAGTAATTCATTATTCATCCCACCTTTTCTTTTATTTTCTTTCTATATGATTTATTTTAACTCATAAAGATTTAAAATGATACAATACGGTTTTTAAAAAAACATTAAAAAAATAAAGAAAAATTAAATAAATTTTTCACATATATGGTCTTTATTTTTAAAGCAATAAAATATTAGCGATGGTATCTTTAACTAAAAAAATTGAAAGATATTTAGAATAAACTTTTAACTACTCAAGTATAATAAATATTTAAAATTCAAAGTCTTAAAATAGTTGCGAGAAGCAATTTTTACGGTGGGGACGTTCCAATATAGTCAACTTAACAAATCTAAATAGCCTCCTCTAAATCTCCACCTAATAAGAAGAAACTTTGGATTTGTTATACTCTATTAGACAAATTTCTTAATGACATTGAGGTGCGAACTTTGTCCACAAATCCCTCTCTTCTCGTGCCAAAGACATATATAAATGATCGATATTTAAAGCTTACCTGGCTGAGTAGTTAACTAAATTAAGAATAGTTACTTTTTAGAAATGATTATGGCAAATGAAGAAAGAACTTTCCGGTTTTATAGTATTGCTTTATTGGATTTATGTTTTTATAGCTAAATATAAGAAAACTCAGGAAAACCCTGAGTTTTTTGTTATTTTCCTAAGATAGCTTTAGCTTCTTTAGCAATCATATATTCTTCTTGCGTAGGAATTTTAAATACTTTTATATTTGAATTTGCTTTTGATAATTCTTGAATTCCACTTTTTCTAGTATTATTTTCATCAATATTAAACTCAATTCCAAGATACTCTAACCCTTCACATACTTTTTCTCTTATTCTGAAAGCATTTTCACCAATTCCTGCAGTGAATACAAGGGCATCAAGTCCACCCATAAGAGCAGAATATGCTCCTATATATTTCTTAATTTTATACGAATATATATTTTCTGTTAGAATAGCTCTTTCTTTTCCTTCTGAAGCAGCTTTTTCAATATCACGAGAATCCGAAGACATTCCAGAAATTCCTAGCATTCCAGATTTTTTATTAAGTCTTTCTTCTACCTCTGATACAGTTAAGTTTCTATCTTTCATTATTTGGAAAACGCAAGAAGGGTCTATATCCCCACATCTAGTTCCCATCATAAGCCCTTCTAAAGGAGTTAATCCCATAGATGTTGCAATGGATTTCCCATCTTTTATAGCACATACAGAAGCTCCATTCCCTAAATGGCAAACAATTATTTTTTTATTTTTTCCTATCAGTTTTTCAACTTCTTGAGAAATGTACATGTATGAAATTCCATGGAATCCATATTTCCTAATTTTGAATTCTTCATAATCTTCATAAGGTATAGCATATAAAAAGGCTTCAGGACTCAATGTTGAATGAAATGCAGTATCAAAAACAGCTATATTCGGCTTGTCTTTAATTAATTCCATACAAATTTCAATTCCCATAGCGTTAGCTGGATTATGGAGTGGAGCAAGTCTAGCTAAACTTTTAATTTCGTTTAAAACCTCTTTTGTAACTACTATAGAATTTCTAAAGTTTTCCCCACCGTGAACAACTCTATGACCAATAGCGTCAATTTCACTTAAATCTTTGATTATTCCTATTTTTTCATCTTTTATTAAAGATAGTACTTCAGTTATAGCATCCTTATGATTGGAGAATCTTAATTCCTTCGTGATTTTATCATCTGAATTTTTAAAAGTAATAGTAGAATTTTCCATACCTATTCTATCACAAATTCCTTCTACCAGAGTTTTTTCTGTATTCATTTCAATAATTTGATATTTCAATGATGAACTTCCACAGTTTAATACTAATATTTTCATAATTT
>JAFGUR010000265.1 GCA_016938425.1 Fusobacteriaceae bacterium | reverse complement strand
TTCATAATCTATACCAAGTGAAAGCTTTTTAGTTTCATTTATTTTTAATCCTTCGTTTTCAATTGTATTACTTTCAAAAACAAGACGATACATAGTTTCTTTTTTATAATCACTAAAAAATTCTTTTAATTCTTCATTTCTTTTTAAAATGCTTTCATAATAGGCAACCATTTCTATAAATTCATCATCATAATTATTCCACCAGCTCATATAATCCCCTTTCCTTATAATAGATTATACTAAATATAACCATAAATTTAAAGGTTCTTTGTAAAGAAAATTACATTTCTATTTTTTATGTTAAAAACTTTAAATATCAATCATTCATAAATATCTTTGGTGGGAGACAGGAGGACTCAATGTCATCAATTTAAGAGATTATTCAGTATAATCTTCTCAAATTTTTGCTATGATGAAAGAGTCAAAAAGCTTAAAACTTCAAGGTTCCCCTTATCAGGGGGAGATTTAGAGGGGATTAGACTCGCTAAGTTGATGACATTGTGGGAGGACTCGGGCGAAGCTTGCACTTACCATAAGGATTACTCCTAGTGGCGCCTCTAAAGATTTAATTTTATAATGTTTATTGTTCCTTAATAGGTAAAAAATTTCTTATAAATATAAAAAACGTTGAATATTATCCAACGTTTTAATCATAAAGTATTAATTATTATTATTTTATTTATTCTCCAATCTTCTTTTCCCAAATTCAGCGGCCGCTGTGAATAGTACATCTGTTGAAGAATTTAAAGCAGTTTCACAAGAATCTTGAATTACTCCTATTATAAATCCAACTCCTACAACTTGCATAGCAGTATCATTAGGAATTCCAAACAAACTTGCAGCCAATGGAATTAAAAGAATTGATCCACCAGCAACTCCAGAAGTTCCTGCAGCACTTATTGCTGAAACAAGGCATAAAATAATTGCTGTCATAATATCAACTTTAATCCCTAGAGTATGAGCAGCAGATAAAGTCATTATTGTAATAACAACAGCAGCTCCAGACATGTTAACAGTAGCCCCTAAAGGAATTGATACAGAATAAGTATCTTTATCTAAACCTAATTCTTCACATAGAGCCATATTAACTGGAATATTGGCAGCAGAACTTCTTGTAAAAAATGCAGTTATTCCACTTTTTTTAAGGCATGTAAGAACTAAAGGGTAAGGATTTCTTCTGATTTTATAATAAACAATTAATGGATTTGTAACAAATGCCACAAATAAGATACTTCCTACTAAAACAAGAACTAATTGTCCATAACTTTGAAGAGCACTTAATCCACTTTCCATAATAGCAGCATAAACTAATCCCATAACTCCTAAAGGAGCAAAATCTATAACCCATTTTACAACTTTTGATAGTGCATCCGATATGTTTACTAAAATATTTTTTGTTGTATCTGCAGAATGTTTTAAAGCTAATCCCATAACTATAGCCCACGATAATATGCCTATATAATTACCATTTGATAATGCTTTTATAGGATTGTCTACTAAATTCATAAGTAATGTTTTAATAACTTCTACTAATCCTTGTGGTGGTGCAATGCTATTGACACTTTCAGCTAAAACCATTTTCACTGGGAATAAAAAACCAGCAAAGACAGCAACTAATCCTGCAACAACAGTTCCAAATAGATAAAGGGATAAAATAGATTTCATATTTGTTTTTTGTCCGCTTTTATGTTGAGCTATTGCGCCCATTACCAAGAAAAATACTAACATCGGAGCTACTCCCCTTAAAGCTCCTACAAATAAAGATCCAAATATAGTTAAGAAATTAACTTTGTTTGGTGCTACAACCGCTAAAATAATTCCTACGACAAGTCCAATAATAATTCTTTTTACTAGACTCATTTGTCCCCATTTACTTAACATATTTCCCATTTACTTCCCTCCTAGCAATATTAAAACAAACTATATTCCATTTTAGAATGAAAAGTTCGTTTTTTAATCATGGTACATTTTACTAGCTTTTATATGATTTGTCAATTATTTAATATTTTTTATTTTTTTGTTCGTTTATTTGGTACAAACATACTTTATATTTATGAAAATAATAAATAAAATGAATGAATGGTAGAAAAAGTAAATAAAAATACCTAAAAAATTAGGTATTATATCTCTTAATTAATTCTTCTAAATCAGCTTTCATCTGAGCTCTAAGTTCTAATGGTTCCAAAATTTCTGCATCAATAAAAAACTGTCTAAAGTATAGTTTAGCATTTTCATTACTAGCTTCAAAAGTATAAATATTTTTATCTTTTTTTAAAAGTTTTGGTCTATAGTTTGTTAATGATTTTAAAAGTTTTTCACCATTTTCAGTTAGTTTAACTTTTATTTTGTTACCATTTGGAAGGAAAGGATCAAAGTTTTTTCTGACATTTTCAACATATTTTCTATCTTTTCCTCTGATTTTTTCATTTAAATGACCTAAAAAAAATAGTTCTTTTAGTTTAAAATTTTTATAGTCTTTTAATTCTTCTACATAAGAAAAAAGAAAGTTTTCATCTCCTTGTTCATCTCTTTTTATAAAAAAAGGTTCTATAGTATAACTTATACCATCAAACTTTATCTTTATTTTATTTTTATTTTTGATGGCATCCATTACATGCCTAACGGTCTCTTCAAAAATAAAAAGTTCTCTCTCATATTTATATTTTGAAGTATAAAATCTAAATAAGTCTCTAAAAAATTCAGCTTCTACCTCTACCTTATTTTCCTTTAAAATATCAAAATAAATATCTTTATTTTGCACGTTTAGGTCAAATTGAACCATTTTTGTAAGAGTCCTTCCTTGTGCAAGGAGTAGGAATTCTGTATCAAATTCTTTTTTATATTTAAATTTATCTAATATATAGTTACAAAGTTTATTATTATTA
>JAFGUR010000264.1 GCA_016938425.1 Fusobacteriaceae bacterium | reverse complement strand
AATTGCTCATCTTTTCAAAATACTGTAAAATTGGATTGCTTAAAAACACTTTTACAGGAGAAAAGATGAACATACTTAATATAATCAAACTATTTGTTAAAGTCGATGATTTTGTTAAAATTCATGAAAAAAAGTCAAAATTATTAATAAATTCTAAAAAATGTGTTACTAGGACTCCAGAATTATCAGATAGCGAAATCATTACAATACTAGTTTACTTTCATGAAAGTGGAAGTAAAAACTTTAAGGAATATTATAAAAATAATATTAAGTATTGTTTGAGAAGTTACTTTCCTAAAGCAGTATCCTATACAAGATTTTTAGAGTTACAAACCAGAGTATTAGGTTTAATGCATAGTTTCTTAATGTCACTAATTAAAAATAATGCAAGAGAATACAATTATATTGATTCAACTAAAATAAGAGTATGTCACAATAAAAGGATTCCTAATCACAAGGTCTTTCAAGGATTTGCTCAAAGAGGCAAGTCAACAATGGGTTGGTTTTTTGGATTTAAATTACATCTAATTATAAATGATATTGGAGATATTGTTGATGTAGTACTAACTCCTGGAAATAAAAATGATGCAAAAGTAGTTGAACTAATGAAATCTCCTTTATATGGATTTTTATTTGGAGACAAAGGGTATCTTTCAAAAAAGAATGAAGAAATATTTGCAAAAAAAGGAGTGAAGTATGTCACTTATAAAAGAAAGAAAATGAAAGATAAAAGAAATGATTTTTATAAATATATTGGATTAAAGAAAAGATCTGTTATTGAGACTGTAAACTCAATTCTTAAAGAGCAGTTATCACTAGAACACACAAGACATAGATCTATTGTGGGATTTTTTAGACATATCTTATCAACTTTAATTGCATACCAATTAAGAGAAAAAAAGCCAAAAATCAAAAGGGATTTTCCTTTTTTAGAGAAAAAAGAGGTTTTATTATTGGGGAATTAGTATTTACATTAGGAAAATCAACGAACTTAATCCCGAGTTCGCGTTAATAATATCACCATATCTACAATCTCTCCCTTTTATCTTTTAATTAGTTGGATTAAGTCTGATAATGATTTATTTTGTAAACTTAATTGGAGTACTGCTTGAAATCAATAATGATTTTGTAAATAACATTATTTTCTGGAATAAAAGATATATTCTT
>JAFGUR010000263.1 GCA_016938425.1 Fusobacteriaceae bacterium | reverse complement strand
TTAACTTAAAAAAATCTAGGGAGATATTACATGATAAATGAAGAAATTTTAGAAGAAAGCAATAATTTTGATTCCAAAATTGAGGAAAAGAAAAAACTTAAAAGAAGAATTATTCTTGAAATTCTTATAGGGATATTTCTAATTCTAACTGTATGGTTTTATAAAAATTGGACTACTACATATGATAAACTTATTAGTGCTATTCAAAATGATAATGTAAAAGAAGTAACTTTAATATTAAAATCTAAAAAAATTAGCCATGTCAATCTTAACGAAGCTTTATTAGAGGCTATTTACAATGATAATCTTAAAATCATAAAAATACTTGTAGAAGCTGGAGCTGATATTAACTATTGTGGAAAAGATTCTTATAGCCATCCTTTGTCGCGTGCAGCATACTATGGTTATGCAGACATAACTAAATATTTTTTGGATAGAGGGGCTGATACGCATATAACTTTACCACAGAATCCTTACACACCTCTAGCTATTTCTGCTATGAGAGGAAATATTGCTACAACAAAATTATTAATTGAAAAAGAAAATAGTGTTGATTATAAAGATAATTATGGAAATACTGCTCTGCTATATGCATTAGATTCTCAAGAATTTAATAAAGAACTTTGTGAATTTTTATTATCAAAGGGGGCTAATATTGAAATCAAAGATGATAATGGTAATTCTACTTCTTTAATTAGGGTTACCAGTTTAAACAAAACTAGTGAAATAAAAGTTAAATTTTTACTTGACCATGGAGCTAATATAAATGCCACTGATAATGTAAAAATGACACCTTTCTTAACTGCTGTTCAATGCGGAAATTTAAACTTAGTAAAACTTTATATTGAAAAAGGTGCTAATATTTTTGCTAGAAATACATGGAATCAATCTGCATTAGATTTGGCAAAGCTACATAATCATGGTGAAATTTATGGTTTCTTAAAAAAACAGGGATTAAATTAATTATTACCAACCTCTTTAAGTTTTTATTACTTGATAGAGGTTTTTTTTTAAATATTTATATTTTTTTCTAACAGTCTTTATAGATTCCTCTAATCTTTATTAAAACATTGCTTTTTTATATAATTTATCATATAATAACAAAGATATTTGTATATGAAATTAGGAGGTAAACGTGGATACAAAGTTTAAAAGAAACTTTTCAATTATAGCCCACATAGACCATGGAAAATCAACTATTGCAGACAGGCTTATGCAAGAAACTGGAACTGTAGCAGATAGAGATATGCAAAACCAATTATTGGATTCTATGGATTTAGAAAGAGAAAAAGGTATAACAATAAAAGCTCAAGCTGTTACTTTATATTATACAGCAAAAGATGGTATTAAATATGAATTAAATCTTATTGATACTCCAGGACACGTTGACTTTATATATGAAGTTAGTCGTTCATTATCAGCTTGTGAAGGTGCTTTACTAGTTGTAGATGCCGCTCAAGGGGTAGAAGCTCAAACTTTAGCTAATGTTTATTTAGCTTTAGGTGGTAATTTAGAAATAGTTCCTGTTATTAATAAAATTGACTTACCTGCAGCTGATGTAGATAAAGTTAAACATGAAATTGAAGAAATTATTGGACTTCCTGCTGATGATGCAGTTCTTACTTCTGCTAAAGCTGGAATAGGAATAACTGATTTGCTGGAAGCTATTGTTGAGAGAATTCCTGCTCCTGTTGTTTCCAATGAAAAACCTTTACAAGCCCTTATTTTTGATTCAAAATTTGATGATTTTAGAGGAGTTATAACTTATGTTAGGGTTTTTGATGGAACTATCAAAAAAGGTGATAAAATTAAAATTTGGTCAACAGGTAAAGAGTTTCAAGTTCTTGAATGTGGAATATTTAACCCTAAATTAAAATCTACTGGTGAGCTTTCTGCTGGTTCAGTTGGATATATTATCTCTGGGGTAAAATCTATAGCTGATACAAAAGTTGGAGATACTGTTACTTTGGTAGATAATCCTTGTCCAGAACCACTTGAAGGATTTAGAGATTCTCAATCAATGGTATTTGCTGGATTATATCCTTTATCAACAGATGATTATCAGGATTTACGTGACTCTTTAGAAAAACTTCAATTAAATGATGCTTCTTTAACTTTCGTTCCCGAAACATCACTTGCTTTAGGATTTGGATTTAGATGTGGATTTTTGGGACTTTTACATATGGAAATTATCGTAGAAAGACTAAGAAGAGAATATAACATTGACCTTATTTCTACTATGCCATCAGTTGAATATAGAGTTCATATGGAGAATGGGGATATTCTTGTTATTGATAACCCAGTAGAGTTTCCTGATGCTGGTAAAGGTAGAAGAAGTGTTGAGGAACCTTATATAAAAGGAAGCATTATTACTCCTAAAGACTTTGTTGGAGCTGTAATGGAACTTTGTCAGGAAAAAAGAGGGGTTTATCTAGATATGCAATATGTAGATGAAACTCGTTCAATGCTTATATATGAATTACCTCTTGCTGAAATAGTTTTAGACTTCTATGATAAATTAAAATCAAAAACTAAAGGTTATGCTTCTTTTGAGTATGAAATGATAGGTTATAAAGAATCAAAACTTGTTAAAGTTGATATACTTGTAAGTGGTGATCCTGTAGATGCTTTCTCTTTTATTGCTCATCAAGATAATGCTTACTATAGAGGAAGAGCAATTACTGAAAAACTTAAAGAAGTAATTCCTAGACAACAATTTGAAATTCCAATACAAGCAGCTCTTGGAAGCAAAATTATTGCCAGAGAAACTATAAGGGCCTATAGAAAAGATGTTATTGCAAAATGTTATGGTGGAGACATTTCACGTAAAAAGAAATTACTAAACAAACAAAAAGAAGGTAAGAAGAGAATGAAACAAATAGGAAATGTTGAAATTCCTCAAGAAGCTTTCATTTCAGTATTAAAATTAGATTAATTATTAAAATTTTGGGTTGAGAATTTTTATTCTCAACCTTTTTTGTACTTTCATTCCTTTTTATTGTTTACTAAAATACAAAAAATATGGTTATGTCACATTTTGATTCATACTTAATTAGGGTCTGCTGAATTAGAAGTAGTTTTTAAAACCTTAGGCGTCTGCCCAACTATCACCTTTGTTTGGCTCCACATAAGACATTCTTCTAAGAATATCTAAACCCGACCAGCAAGGGTTGCTAGACACCTTGTAGTTCAATATAAATATTTCCATATTATAGGATTCATCCTACGTTTACGAGGTTTTTAGATACTCTTAATTTCAGGAGGAAATTTTAGAGCAATCTTATGCAGAGCAAGCACAGTCCAAGGTTTGGATGTTTTATTTTTAAGATTTTTTGTCAAAAACTCTGCATTTTTTTATTAAAAATAGAGTTAAAATCTTTTAAAATCAGTGATTTTGTATTTTTCAGTAAGCCCTAATTACATTGAAATTTATATTTTTCTTTAAGTATAAAAAAAGAGAACCCTAAGATTCTCTAGAAATTAATTAATGTTTTTGCTGCTGGATCATTATTTGGAACTTTTATAGTTTGCTGAAATTGTGCTGGAGTCAAAAGCGATTGTAAAGTAGTTATAAATTTATTACCAAAAATTCTAACTCCTGTAAAATCTGTTCCTAAAAATTTACATCTTCTAACATTAGCATCTACAATTAATGCCCCTTCCAAATTAGCATTTTGGAAATTTGAAAAAGAAAAATCCGCTCCACTTAAATTAGCTTTTGTAAACTTTGTATTTTCAAAATGACACTTTCTAAACTCTCCGAAACGCAAGTCAGAATTTGACATTATAGCTCCACTAAAATCAACTCCACTTGCTTGCATAAAAGTCAAGTCTCCTGTAAAAAATTTAATTCTTCCAAAAGTCGTTCTTTCAAAATTAGCATAACTTAAATTAGATTTACTAATAGAAGTATCATAGAGTTCACAATCTTCAAATACAATTTTTCTCATATTACATTCAAAAAATTTTGAATTATTCATAACCACATCAGAAAATTTAACTTCTAGCAATTGTGAAGAAGTAAAACTTATGCCTTCCAAAATAGATTTATTAAATTCTGTTTTAGTTAAATCACAATTTATAAATTTAGCATTTCCAAAATTTACTCCTTCAAAATGAATTCCAGAAAAATTACATTCAATAAAAGTAGCCCCTTCAAAATTTGTAGAATCCATTAATACAAATTGGAAATTTATATTTCTGATAATCGAATTTTTTAAACTAGAACCTGTTAAATCTAATGATTCAAACTTTTCAGGATTCATCTTTTCAATTTTTAATCCTTCCATATCACAATTTCTGAAGCTTGTATTATCAAAATTCGGATTACTTATTATTACATTTTTCATTAAAGAATTTTCTATACTTACATCAATAAAATTCGCACTACTTAAAGGATTTTCAGAGTTTTCAAAAGTTAAATTTGTAAAATTCTGCTTATCCCATGTTTTTGTCAATAATATTTCATAAGTTGATTCACTTTTAGGATGTCTATTATAATCTGCAGAATTGGGCTCTATTTCAATAACTTCTTCAAAGATTTCAGGTTCATCTGCTAATTCATCCACTACTTTATCTTTTTTAAAAATAGTATCAAAATAACCTTTCATTTTTCCAAAAACCCTCCCTTCATCTTTTTTTATTTTAATAGTTATTTTCGGTAGTTTAATTTCTCTTTTAAATAAACCAACCATTACATCTGAAATTATTGGCTCAGATATTTCCTCTAAATAATTCTCTATTTCTTTAGATTTAATTTTCCATGTTAATGTTTTTTCAAAAAAACTTTTATTCTTTATATCTTCATACAAAAAATTAGCCGTTATATTTAATGATTCTTTTATAATATTTAACTTAGATAACAAAACAAAATTACCATGACTATTTTTAATACTTATATGTTCATTATGAATTTTATTCATTTCATTTTCTAAAATCATTTTAATATCCATAGTAACCTCCATTCTTTAGGGTTCCCTAAAAAACAACTTCATTATAATTACATATGATTCTTTGGCTACTATTATATCACAAAAAACCTAAAAAGTAAATTTTATATTTTTTTTATAAATTACATTTTTTGAATTTTTTTTCTATTTCCGAACTTCCGAAATATTTTTATTACAAAAAATTGTAAAATGTGTTATAATTCCGAAAGACATAGTATATAAAATATTTTTCTTTAACCTTATATATAATATACTAAAAAAAGTGAGGTGTAAATATGAAATTATATATATCTGATTTAGATGGTACTTTACTTAACGAAAATATGACTTTATCCAATGAATCTATAAATACTCTAAATCAATTAATAAAAGAAGGAGTTAATTTTTCATTTGCAACTGCAAGATCTATTGACAGTGTTCTTAAAATTATGAAACCCTTAAACTTAAAATTACCTTTTATAATTTTTAATGGTGTTGCTGTCTTTGATCCTATAAAAAAAGAATATTTGAGAAAAAATTTTTTAGATTCATCTCTAGCAATTAATATTATCAAAGATGTTAAATTTTTAAATCCTTTTGTTTTTATAAATGAAAATGATAAAGGAAACTCTATATATCATAAAGAACCAATAAATAAAGGTCAATATAATTTTATAAATTCTCCTGTCAATAAAGGTGAGAAAAGTTTTAAAAAAATTGATACTTATAATTTTCTTCAATCTCAACATGAGTTCATTTCAATTGCTTGTATTGATAAAAAAGAAAATCTTATTGATCTTTACAATAAATATTCCAACAATCCTTTACTAGAAATACACTTAACTGAAGATGTTTATCAAAATGAATTTTATTGGTTAGAGTTTGCAAGAAAAGGATCGACTAAGAAAGATGCTATAATTTTTCTTAAAGAATATTTAAATGCAACGTCTTTAGTGACTTTTGGAGATAACTTAAATGATATATCGATGTTTACAATTGCAGATAAATCTTATGCTGTTTCTAACGCACATCATGATTTAAAAAAAATTGCTAATGAAATTATTGGAAGTAACCTTGAAAATTCAGTAGTTAAGAAAATCCACTCTGATTTTTTTAATTTATAAAATATTGAAGTTATCCTTTTCTTATAGTATACTTTACTTGGGACCATTAAAATTTAGGAGGTATATACTATGAGTTTGAAAGGAACAAGAACTGAACAAAATTTACTAAAAGCTTTTGCAGGGGAATCTCAAGCTAGAATGAGATATGATTATTTTTCTAAAGTTGCTAAAGAGGAAGGTTTAGAACAAATCTCTGCAATTTTTGCTGAAACAGCATTAAATGAAAAAGAACATGCTAAAAGATTCTTTAAATTCTTAGAAGGTGGAATGGTTGAAATAACTGCTTCTTATCCTGCTGGAGTAATTGGTACTACTTTAGAAAATCTAAAAGCATCTGCTGATGGTGAAAATGAAGAATGGACTGAACTATACCCTATGTTTGCAGATATAGCTGACGAAGAAGGTTTTAAAGATGTTGCTGTCTGTTTTAGAATGATCGCAAAAGTTGAAAAAGCACATGAAAACAGATACAGAAAATTATACGACAATCTTGAAAAAGGAATGGTATTTAAAAAAGGGGATAAAGTAGTTTGGAAATGCATTAATTGTGGATATTTGCATGAAGGAGATGCTGCTCTTGAAAAATGTCCAGCATGTTTACATCCAAAAAGTTATTTTGAAATTTTTGTTGAAAACTATTAAATTTTTTAGGTCTGAATTTTTTTCAGACCTTTTTAATTTATTTCTTTACTCTTTTGGCAAATAAGTATAAAATAGCTTAATATTTAAAGAAACTTTGACATTTTATTTTTTTCTAAGTTATCTATTAAAAATTTATTTTTCTTATCCACAATTTTTAATAAATAAGTCAATCAATTTTATAATGAAAATTATATAGTGCTAATGAAATGTCTTGAAAATTTTTAATTAAAAATTCTATGTTTCCAAAATGCATGCAATACAGACTATGTAAAGAAATCTATTTTTAAGAATTTAATATTTTTCAACTAGTTAAACATTTTTTAAGGAGTGATTAACATAATTTATTTTTCATTGTTTTTCTTATTCTTTTTAGATATTTTTTTTAAAGAATTTTCTTTAAAACATATTAAAAATCAAGAACCTATTTGCTTTTTCAATAAAAAAATTCAAATTTTATGTGTATTTAACTATGGAATTGCTTTTAATTTCCTATCCAATAAAAAAAAATTGATTCTTTTTATAAATTTTTTTCTATTTTTATACCTAATTTATCTTTTTATTGAAAATCCAAATTTAAAATTCCCTTTATCTTTAATCCTATGTGGTGGACTTGGAAATTTTGTAGAACGTATCTATAGAGGGTTTGTTGTTGATTATATTTACTTTAATATAAAAAAAATGCCTGTTTTCAATTTATCTGATTTTTATATTTTGTTTGGCATAATAAATTTATTATTTTTAGGAGAATTATAAAATGTACAAATTTCTAAAGGGCTATGATTCAAATTTGTTGGCTCAAGTTAACAAATTAATTGAAGAAAATAAACTAGGTGATTATCTGAAATCGAAATACAATATAGAAAAAATTTTAAGCAATGACAAAGATTTATATAATTTAGGTATTTCAATAAAAAATCAGTATATGAAAAATGTGAAAAATCCTGATAAAATCTATTTTGATAATAAAATAGAATTTTCTAACCAAGCTCTTGGACTAAATAGTTTTATCCCTAAAATACAAGGGAAAAAAATCAAAATTATAAATGACATTAAAATTTCTAGTAGATTTAAAAAGTTACCTTATGAATTTACTTATAATGTTCTCGTTCATGAAATTGCTCATTTAAAAGAGAAAAATCATAGTAAATCCTTTTATATGCTTTGCCAAAATATTTCTCCAAATTATTTCCAAATTGATTTTGACCTAAGGCTATATTTGACATATAATGATATTTTTAAAGAAATTTTGTGGTAATCTTTATTGAATTCTTCGATTTTATATGATAAACTTTTAATAAAAGACTTTTGATGGGAGAACTATTTATGATAAGAGGTTTATATACAGCAGCTTCAGGTATGACTACTCAATTAAAAAAACAAGATACTATTGCAAATAATGTAGCAAATGTTAATACTACTGGCTTTAAGAAGAGTCAAACTATTATGGAACAAGGTAAAGAATTTGAAATTTATAGAAAAGAAGATTCTAATGATTCTTTATTACCTGAAAAAAATAAATTAGTAAAAATAGGAAAATTAGGAACTGGTGTACAAATGGCAGAAAACTTTGTTGCTCAAAATCAAGGTTCCTTAAAAGAAACTGAAAATAAATTAGACTTTGCTATTGAAGGAAAAGGATTTTTTGCTTTTGATACTCCTAATGGTATTCGTTTTGGTAGAAATGGAAGTTTTTCTACTGATAATGAAGGTTTTATTGTTAATGGAAATGGTCATAGATTACTTTCCTATGACTTTCAAGGAAATTTAGGATATCTTAAACCCTTAAAATCAGATTTTAGTATAAATGCTGATGGTTCTTTAAGTGGTGTAGAAATCACTTCAAGCCCCAATGTACCACAAGTAAATTTAGATTTACAAAATATCAATAATCCAAAAAATTCTCTTCTTTTATGTGAATTTGGAAATGATAATAAATTGGAACTTGAAGGAGATTCTTACTTTTATTCTCCAAATGCAAATAATTTAATTGTGTCGTCTAATTCAAAAGTTCATCAAGGATTTTTAGAAAATTCTGATGTAAACATTGTAAAAGAAATGGTTGAAATGATTAATTGTTCTAGATTATATGAAAGTAATCAGAAAGTTGTTACTTCTATAGATGAAACATTAACAAAATCAAATGAATTAAATAAATGGACATAGGAGTGTTTATGAAAAATAAATTAATTTTTACAATTTTTATTGCTTTAATTTTAAATAGCTGTGGTAATTCTAATAGTACCCCTAAAAGAGGTTCTATAAAAACTCTTGGCCAAACTGTTGTAAAAGAAGAAGAAGAAAATAAAATTGATGAAAGTAAAAATTCTCAAGTAGCAACTATGCCAGACATAAGATTTTTCTTTCCCGAAGAAGAAAAAGATGAAAAAAAATATAGTTCATCTATATGGGGTGTTGAAAGAAAATCTATTTATGCCGATAGTAAAGCTAGTGGAATTGGTGATATCGTATTTATAAGTGTAAAGGAAGCTGCTGATGCAAAAATAGATTACTCTAAAAATAAAAGTGGATATACTAACTATGCTGGTGAACCAAAAGTAGAAGAAAAACCTGAAATCTTTGTTAAGAAGTCTGATTCGATTAGAGGAGATTATTCAAAATCTAAAACTTCGCAACCTGAAAATTCTCAAACTACTGACCCTAATATGTATGTTAGGCCTGCTTCAGATGCATACAATGGAAATTCTACTGGAAATGGAAGTTTCTCTTTTCAAGGTCAAATTGCTGCTAGAATTACAGGGGTTGATAAATATGGAAACTTATTTATTCAAGGTACAAAAACTGCTCTTGTTAATAATGAAATCGTTGTCTTAGAACTAAGTGGTTTTATTAGAAGTCAAGATATTGAGAATAATAATACTATTGATTCCGAAAAAGTTGAAAATATGGAATTTTTATATAATGGAGCTCTTTATGTTAGACAACCTATAATAACTAAAGAAATCGGTACTAACCGTGACTTGGTTGTACCAGAAACAAATTCAACAACAAAAACTTCTATATCTACTAAGTAAAATTTAAGGAGCTATCTATGTTTAAAAAAATAATTTATTTTTTATTTGTTATATCATTTTTTTCTTTTTCAAATGAAGTAAGATTAAAAGAAATTTCTAGAATTGAAGGAGTTAGAAATAATCAATTAATTGGTATGGGGCTTGTTATTGGACTTAATGGTACTGGTGATAATGGAGGGATTACTCCTCAAATGCTAAGCTCTTTATTTAGATTTTTTGGCACAGAAATTGCCAAAGAACAAATAAATTCTAAAAATGTTGCTGTTGTAATGGTAACTGCTGATTTACCTCCTTTTAAAAAAATTGGAGATACTATCGATATTAAAGTTTCCTCTGTTAATGATGCAAAAAGCCTCGTTGGTGGTACTTTACTACAGACTTTCTTGCTGGCTGGAAATAAAGATATCTATGCAAATGCACAAGGAACTGTAACTAGGGTAGAAGGTCAAAATAATTTAGTTAATGGTTTCATTTTAAATGGAGCAACTGTAGAAAGAGAACTAGAAATTCCTTTAGAGTATAAAGATAAAATTACTCTTGTCCTAAATTCTCCAGACTTTACAACTGCCTCAAGGGTTGTTGATGAAATTAACAAAAGATATAGTTATGACACAGCTAAAGCAATTGACGCTTCAAAAATTGAAATTAAAAAGCCATATTCTTTTTCTGATGACATTGTAAGTTTTATATCTGCAATTGAAAATTTAAAAGTAAATCCAGATAGAAAATCTATAATTGTTATAAATGAAAAAACAGGAACTATTGTTCTAGGTGATAGTATTATTGTTAATCCGATAGCTATTTCTCATGGAGATTTATCTATTGCTATTAGTTCTCAATTAGATGCTGGTGAAGCTAATAATAGTATTGAAAATGAAAAAGAAGGTAGTAGTGTATATTTTAAAGGAACCACTGTTAAAGATGTTGTTAAAATGTTAAACGCTATTGGAGCTACTCCAAATGATATTATATCAATTTTACAAGCACTAAAAGTATCTGGTGCTATTGATGCTGAAATAAAAACAATGTAAAGGCGGGATTTTATGATTGATTTAGGTAGTGTTAATTTAATAAAACCAATTGAAAAATTTAATGAAAAAAAGCTTTCTAAAGATGAAAAAGCATTAAAAGAAACCACTGAAGAATTCGAAGCTATTTTTATAAAAATCCTTTTAGATGCTCAAGAAAAAACTATTGATAGAAAAAGTAGCATGCTATATGGTGGAAACGGAGAAGATATCTTCCGTAGTATGCTAAATGATGAAAGAGCAAAGTCAATTTCTAAATCTGGAGAACTTGGCCTTGCTAAAGTAATGTACGAACAACTATCTCGAAATATGAAAAAGTAGTATTCAAAGGAGTTTTTTATGAGAAAGTACGTTGTTAAAGGAACTGATTTAAATAAAATTATTGAAAATGTTTCTAAACATTTTGGTGTAGAAATTAATCAAATAAAGCATGAAATTATTAGAAAATCTCCTGAATTGGAAGTTAAAGTTTGGATTGATAAAGAAACTACAGATTCACTTGAAAAAATCCCTTATTTTATTGATATTAGAGATGATGGGATATTTTTAAAAGTTGATGAAGTTGATGAAAATAAAAGTCTAACTTTAAAAAGAGTTTTTAAGTTTTTAGAGGAAAAACATATAAAAGATTTTGATATTGATAAAATTGATGAATCAATATTTAATATTAATAAATTTGTAAAAATTGCTGAATATGATTCAGAATATTACCAAGACTCAGAAGTTATTATTGAATCTCTAAATAATATGGAAGCTACAATAAAGATAACTAAGCCTAACAAAGGGAGAGAGGCTTCTTATGAAAAAGTATTGAAATTAGTTGAAGAAAAAGGTATAGTATATGGTGTTCGTAAAAATGCTATTAAAACTGTACTTAATGATAAAATTTTTGATAGAAAATTTATCCTTGCAAAAGGTAAGGAACCTATTGATGGGATAGATGCTAAAATCAATTATACTTTTGAAAATAATAATACTGATGGATTTGGAGAAGACAGTATTAAGAGTATTAACTTTAAAGAGTTAAACTTAATTCACAATGTTGCTGAAGATGGAATTATTGCTGAAAAAATTCCTCCAGTTGATGGAACAGATGGAATTGATATTTTTGGTAGACCTGTTATTGCCAAACTTGCTAAAGATATTGAATTGAAAGCAGGTAAAAACACATATGTAACTGATGATGGTTTATATTTAAAAAGCAAAATTAGTGGACAACTTATTCAAAAAGGAAAAGCTCTTAATGTAGAACCTCTTTTAAGTATTGAAGGCGATGTTGATTATTCAACAGGAAATGTAGATTTTTTAGGAACTGTTGTAATAAAAGGAAATGTTGTAAGTGGGTTCTCTGTTAAATCTGGTGAAGATATTTATGTGGAAGGTCTAGTAGAAGATTGTGACTTACATGCAGAAGGAAAGATTATAGTAAATAATGGAATTCTTGGAAATGAAGATTGCCCTCGAAATATATACGCTAAAGAAGGTGTAAAAGCCCAATTTATTCAACATATGAATATACAAACTGGTGGAAATGTTGAAGTAAGTAAGCATATTTTACACTCTACTATTGAATCTGGTGATAAAGTTATAGTAACTTCTGGCAGTGGTAAAATAGTTGGTGGAGATATTAAAGCTCAAAATGGAATAGAATGTAATATAGCTGGAGGACCTTTAGAAACTCCTACTAAATTTACACTCGACATTTATAGTGAGTATATCAAACTCGAAAGTGAAATAAATAAAGATATGCTTCAATTAGAAGAAAATAGATATAAAATGGAGAAAGTTGTAAATGAGTTAGAACCTAGAATGAACGAATTACCTGATGAATTGAAATTAAAAGTTGATGAAGCTATTCATGAATTAATGAATATTAACAATAAATTTTTAGCTCTTCAAACTGAAAGAGAATATGTTGAGGATATCCGTCAAGAGATTAAAACAAAAAAAATTAGAGTATTACAAAAAGTTTATCCAGGTGTTATAATAAAAATAGGACGAGAGTTATATTTAAATAGAAGTGAAAAAATTAGAACTGATTTTTTCATTAATCCTGAAACAAATGAAATTACAGAAAGATAGTTGAATGATAAAAAGAATTTATTTTGAAAAAAAAGATGAAATGAAATATATTTCTCATAGAGATTTTTTAAGATTTCTTGAAAGACTTTTTAAGATTTCTAAATTGGATATTGAATATTCAAATGGATTTCATCCTAGACCTAGAATGTCTTTTGGAAAGCCTATTTCTATTGGAGAAGAAGTCTCCTTAGAACCTATGGATATTTTATTTAAAAAAAGTTTTACTAATGAGTCTATCGTTAGCAATCTTAATAAAAATTCTCCTAAAGGATTTAAGGTTTTAGACTCTATTGATATTGATGGAAAAAGTTCTATTATTAGTACTTTTAATTCATTATTATATAATATTGAATTTATT
>JAFGUR010000262.1 GCA_016938425.1 Fusobacteriaceae bacterium | reverse complement strand
TAATATTTCAGATAATATCATATTTAAAGATTATGATTAGCACTATCCACTCTCTAAAAAACAATTATTAATTTGAAAAAGAAATTCCTTCAGCTTTATTCAACAACCCTTTCCGATCTTCAGGGATATCTTCTTTCATTGATTTTTTCAAATAGGCTATAATTTTTTTTCTTTTTTTATTAATTGACAAATCTTTATTAGTATGTGGCCCACCTATACATCCTCCCTCACAAAACAAACAATCCAAAAATTTAATATTATCATGTTTTTCAGATAAAAATTTCATAACATGCTGAATTCCATCAATAGATGAAAATTCTTTTTCATGTAAAATATTTTTCAAATGTGCAGTTTTGGCAAGAGCACCACCCAGCGGATATATTTTTGTATAATCATTATAAAATTTATCAAATCTGATTCCTCTTCTATAAAAAGGTTTTTTCTTAATTTTATATTTTTTAAAAAGATTTTTTAATTCTTCAAAATCTATTACATTATCTACATATCTTGTATTCTCTGCTTCTATTTTTTTAAAATTACAAGGAGACAAAAAGACTATTTTATGTTTCGGAAAATATTTTTTACAAATTTTTCCCATAGCAACCATAGGACTATCTATTTTTGCTAACTTATTTTTCAATTCTGGATATCTATTCTCAATTGTAGAAACAATTCCTGGACAAGTTGAAGAAATAACTAACCCTTTAGATTTATTTAATAATTTATGATATTCACGACTAACCATCTTAGCACCAAAAGTTAATTCAACAACTTTATCAAAACCCAATTTTTTTAATCTGTAAATAATATCTGGATAAGAAAAATCCGTAACAAAACTTGGAGCAACCATAATAACATATTTTTCTTTCAAAGGAAAATTTATTTTATCCATTCCTTTTCTTAACATAAGATAAATTACTCAGCATATATTAAATACTTTTCCGATAACAAAAAAAGAAAAGCGCCTCCACTATGAAGTTCGAAGAAATTTATAAGCCATTGGCGTTTTTCGAGACAATAAAGAAAGAAAGCGCCTCGGACAGGATTCGAACCTGCGACTTTCAGCTTAGAAGGCTGACACTCTATCCAGGCTGAGTTACCAAGGCACTACAAATATATTATTTCGAACTCCTTTAAAAGTGTTTCTTTTCAATATTTTATTCTAAAAATTTTGATATTAATATTAAATAAAATCTTATTAATATTACAATTCAAAACTTTCTAAATCACGAGGAAAATAAACATTTTCAAAACAACATTTAGCCTCATCAAATAATAAACTCAAATTTTTCATATACCTTGAACTAATATGAGTTACAAATAATCTACCAACCTTAGCTTTTTCAGCTATCTTTGAAACCTCTTCAACGGTTAAATGCATTTTTTCTTTTGCCTCTACTTTCATTTCAGAAGAATATGTTCCTTCAGAAATTAATACATCCGCATTTTTAACAAAAGGTATTATTTTTTTATTATTTTTTGTATCCATAACAATTGATACTTTTTTATCACTTTCTTTAAATATACAATCTTTTGCTTTTATTTTTTTCCCATTTAAAACTATATTCTCTCCAACTTTCAAATTTTTCAAATGCTCACCCTCACCAAGTTCTTTAACTTTTTCAAGCTTTATTCTAATATGTCCTTTCTCGACAAAAGAATATGCAAAACAAGGAATTCCATGTTCCATTTTTGAAGCCTCTAAATAAAAATCATTATTTTCAAAAAATTTACCTTCAGAAATTTCAATAAATTCTATTTCATATTCTCTCTTAAACCCAAAAACTCTCAAAGCATCCCAAAACTTTTTCTCAGTTCCTTCTGGGCCATAAATAAATAATTTTTTATTATAACCACTAAGTGCCAACGTAGATAAAAGTCCTGGTAATCCCAAAACATGATCTCCATGCCAATGACTGATTAGAATTCTAGTTATTTTTCCTGGATTTAATTTGGCTTTTCTGAATTGCCTTTGAGTTCCTTCCCCACAATCAATCAAAATATTTTCAGCACCACTAGTTAAAAGAATCGCTGTATGATTTCTTTTATCACTTGGAATAGAATCCGCCGTTCCTAAAAATGTTATTTTTGTCATTTTATTTTTAGAAAAAAGAAAGGAGATTATTGCAAAAAAAAACTTAAAATAAATAATCTCCTCAAATTTAACACATTTGAGGAAAGCTAAGTTCATTTAGCGTAACCAAACTCTTTTCTATACCATAAGGTATCAAAAAGCGTTTATATAATTTTTCTAGAGCAAAAGCTAATCCTTGCGCTCTAAGAATTCTGTCTCCAGCGAAAACAACGAAGACAAAACGCTAAATTACTTAAGTGCAGTTGAAGCTGGAGAAATGTAAATGATAGTATCTCCTCTTAAAAAAGTCAAACCTAATGACTTCTTTTGAGCACCACCTTCCATTTCTTTAACGTTATCCAATACCAAATTGATATGGATATCAAAAGCTAAAAGAGTTCCTACAAGCTCTTTATCGCCCTTCAACCGAACTAAAACTTCTTTTCCTTTAGATGTGTTCAACAAATCCAAGGGTCTTTCAATTCCGTTTACCAT
>JAFGUR010000261.1 GCA_016938425.1 Fusobacteriaceae bacterium | reverse complement strand
TTTGTATTTTGTGAATAAAAAATAAATAATTAAGTGAGACGTATAGATAGTTAGAATTTAAGATTATATAGTTATTGTGAATAAAAGAATAGATTAATTTAGAGTGTAGAATCAGGGGAAGAATTTTAACCACGGGATTGCACAGGATAAAAAGATGATATAAAATTAAGCTCTGTGCTAATCCAGTGTTCATCTCGTGGTTTTAATAAAAAATTTTTTCTTGATTTGTAAAATCTTAGTAAAAACGACTTGCCAATATAAAACTAATATTGTATACTTTCAATATGAATATATGACCATTTTGGAATATAAGGAGATTTTATGGAAATTAGTGAAATATTAAAAGCGCTTTCAGATGATACAAGGCTTCGAATATTGAATATTATTAAAGAAGGTGAATTTTGCGTATGTGATATTGAAAATGCTTTGGAGCTTAATCAATCCAATGCTAGTAAACATTTAAACAAACTTAAAAGTAGTAAGATAATTAAAGCTACAAAAAAGGCACAATGGGTATATTATTCCCTAAACGAAAAAACTCTTGCCCAATATAATTTTATCAAAACAATTATCGAAGAAAACTTATCGGAAGCTATTTTTGTCAAAGATCTAGAAAATTTAAATGAATATTTAAAGAATAGAAAAGGATGCGAAGCATAATTGAAGAAAGAAAAGTTAGAAGGAGTCTCCTTCTTCTTCGAAAAATAATTATCAGTCTAGGTGGTTTTTTGTATAGTATTAGGAGTAGCTATTGGGAGGTTTTTACCACAAATTCCAAATTTCTTAAACTGTTTTGAACATGCCCAAGTCTCTATTCCCATAGCAATCTTAATTTGGCTTATGATTTTCCCTATGATATTGAAGAATGGCTTTACAAGTATTGTTAATAGTACAAAACAACCCAAAGGACTTGCAACTCTTGTTATCAACTGGTTGATTAAGCCTTTTACTGTGTATGCCATAGCTTTATTTTTCTTAAAAGTAACTTTCAAGAATTTTATAATTAGTGATTTAGCAACTGAATATTTAGTAGGGGCTATACTTCTTGGAGCTGCTCCTTGTACAAGTTGTTATAAATTATCTTGTAATTTTGGTTGCCTTCATACCTATTTTGCGCTTCTACTTGGAGTAAGTAACGTTCTTGTCTCTTATGACACTTTATTTTTATCATAGGTATTATTTGTAGTTATTCTTTTTGGAGCTACTTATATTACTAGAAAACATGTTATAAGAATAAAATGAATGGAATATTTTGAAAAATATTTTTTACCGAAATTTTCAAACATTGCAATTACACGATTACTTTTGACTTTGGTTATTATTTTTTCTTTCCAAGGGTATTATACTAAATAACCCTCTACATACATTATTAATCGGTATACTTCTTACTATACAAACAGTAATGATATTTGTCTTTGCTTACTGTTGGGCAAGCTTGGAAACTTCCACACGACATAGCTACTCCAGCTAGAATGATTGGAGCTAGGAATTTCTTTGAACTAGCTGTTGCTGTGGCAATATCTTTATTCGGATTAAATTCTGGTGCTACTCTTGCAACTGTAGTCGCTGTATTGGTAGAAGTTCCTGTAATGCTAGCTCTTGTAAAATATGCAAATGTTACTAAAAATAAATTTTTAGTAATTTAAAATATAAAAAATTAACCATGAGATAGGCACAGATTAACACAGATAAATTCTAAAAAAATTAAAGATTAACCACAAGATTACACAGGATTAAAAGACAATGATATAGTCTTCTGTAGGGGCACATTGCATGTGCCCAAAATCATAACAACCCATTAATTCTATAAATTTTGTCAAAGTTTAATCTTACAACTATTTATCCAGTGTTTATTTTGTGTTAATTCCGTGGTTAAAATTTAAGGAGGTTAGAAATGAAAATCGTAATTATAGGTTCAGTAGCAGCAGGGACTTCTGTTGCAGCAAAGATAAGAAGAAACGATGAAAACTGTCAAATAAAAATATTTGAAAAAGATACAGATATTTCTTATTCATCATGCGGATTGCCATATTTTATTGGAGAAGATTATATAGGAAGAGATAACATAACACCTCGTAATCCTTCTTGGTTTAAGAAAAGATTTAACTTTGATATATTCACAGCTCACGAAGTCCTAAGCATTGACCACATTAACAAAAAACTTGAGATTATAAGTATAAACAGTGGTGATACCTTTACAGAAAGCTATGATAAACTTGTAATTGCTACTGGTGCCAAGGTAAACTTACCAAAATTACCAAATCTTGATTGGGAAAATACCTTTGTACTAAAAAATGTACATGATGCCGATAGAATGAAAGAATTTATAAGAAAAAAAAGTCCCCAAAAAGCCCTTATTGTAGGAAGTGGATTTATAGGATTAGAAATTTTAGACAATCTTCATAAATTAAATATAGAAACTACAACTTTAGAGCTTTCAAAAAGACTTATGCCTCATCTTGACCCTAATATGTCTGTATATCTTGAAAATTATCTTAGTAAAAAAGGTATAAACTTTATTTTGGGAGAAGAGCTTGTAGAAATAAAGGGAAATAAAGCAATAACTTGTGAAAAAAAAGAATTAGAATTTGATATGTTAATTTTTGCAATAGGTGTAAAACCAAACACTGATTTAGTAAAAGATCTCCCAATAAAATTAGGAGCTCATGGGGGAATTATTGTTAATGAAAATCTTGAGAGTTCAATTTCTGATATTTATGCAGTAGGAGATGTTTGTGAACATAAATCTATAATTGACGGAAGCGAAATTTACAGACCTCTTGGCTCTACAGCCAATAAAATGGGAAGAATCCTTGGAGATGTGCTAACAGGTAAAGGAAATAATTTTAGAGGCGTTCTTGGGACTTCTATATTTAAAGTTTTTGATATGGCTATAGCTTATACGGGATTTACTGAAAAAGAAGCTAGAAAAAAAGGCTATAATATTGAAGTTATTCATAATCTTAAAGAAGATAAATCTGTATACTTTGCAGAAAGCAAGCAAATAGTTATAAAAGCCATAGCTGATAGAAAAACTGAAAAACTTCTTGGAGTGCAAATCATTGGAGAAGCTGGTGTTGATAAAAGAATAGATGTATTTGTAACAGCAATGACTTTTGGGGCAAAAGTTTCTGATTTATTTCATCTTGATCTTGCTTATGCACCCCCATTTTCAACAACTAAAGACCCGGTGATGTATACAGGAATGATACTTGATAATGCAATCAATCATAATAGACCTATACTTACTGTAGAAGAACTAAAAGCAAACAGAGAAAAATATACAGTAATAGATGTTAGAAGTGAAAAGGATTTTGAAAAAGGGCATATTGAAGGGGCTATAAATATACCTCTAGAAAAAATCAGAACTACTGATTTAAATATTCCCAAAGATACTCCTATAGTTACTCATTGTAATAAAGGGGTTACTGGAAATGCAGGACAAAATCTTCTTATAAACCTTGGATACACAGAGGTTTATAATCTTTCTGGTGGATATAAAAATTATGCTATGCAGAAAAATTTAAAATAATAATTATTGATTTTTTAAATAATTTCATTTGAGGCTTTAATAAATTTTGTATACTTAAAAAATGAAAAGGATAATCCTTTCTAAGCTGATAAAATAAATTATCAATTTAGGAGGAGTTTTTATAAAATAAATTATAATAATTAATTTATTGTTAATTATATTGTATATTTTAAATAGTAAAAAAATTTTTTAAACAAATATATCAAGATGTTGTTCAAGTATTCTTGAAAATAAAATGAACAACCATCTTGATTTTAAAAAGGCAGTAAAGGGATTAAAGATACTAAAAACAGAAGAAATGGATAAAATATATTTTCGGTGAACTATTACCCCTGTTTCAAGAGATAGAAAAGTTTACTTTGGATTTGCTGAGTAAATTTTTAATTATAGTTAAATATAGAAAAACTAAAAACCAACTTAGAAGAATTTCTATTTACATAAAAAAGATTCCAGGCTCCTCTGTTATCAATTTTTAATACCCAAACTTATTAAAAATTTTTTAACTTCTTTTGATTTTGCTATTTCAAGAAGTCCTTGTCCTTTATAATCTCTTACTCTTTTATTAGCACCTTTTTTTAACAACAACTCTATAATTTCTTTTGAATTGGCATTTACAGCAAACATTAAAGGTGTCCAACCATAATTATCTTTTGCCTCAATATTAG